>DASSML010000168.1:0-16220 GCA_035688895.1 Gemmatimonadales bacterium | reverse complement strand
AAGGCACCGTGTCCTACGGGATGCAGACCTTCGACCAGTCGCTCATGAAGTGGTTCAAGGAGGGGATGATCTCCTACGAGAGCGCCCTGTTCTACTCCTCGAACCCGAACGAGTTCGCCCTGCGGGTCTCGGGCGTGGACTCCGCGTCCGACCGGAAGTTCTCCGAGATCACCGGCGACGCGGACGTGGCGCGGTCGCTGGACCGGACGCCTTGAGGCCCGGGAAGGCCGGGCGGTCCCGTGTTTAAGAAGGTGCTGATCGCCAACCGCGGGGAGATCGCCCTGCGGGTCATCCGGGCGTGCCGGGAGCTGGGCATCGAGACGGTCGCCGTCTACAGCGAGGCCGACCGCGAGTCGCTCCACGTCCGCTTTGCCGACGACGACGTGTGCATCGGCCCGCCGCCGAGCCGGCAGTCCTATCTCCGCATCCCCAGCCTCATCGCCGCGGCGGAGATCACCGGCGCCGACGCGATCCATCCGGGCTACGGCTTCCTGGCGGAGAACGCCGAGTTCGCCGAGACCTGCAAGGCCAGCAACATCACCTTCATCGGCCCCACCGGCGACCAGATCCGCCAGATGGGCGACAAGGCCACGGCCCGGCGGCTGGCGCAGGAGGCCGGGGTGCCGACGGTTCCCGGCTCACCGGGCACGATCGAGGACCCCGACGAGGCGCTGGCGTTCGCCAACGAGATCGGCTTTCCCGTCATCATCAAGGCCACGGCGGGCGGGGGCGGGAAGGGGATGCGGATCGCGCAGGACGCCGAGCAGTTCACCCAGAGCTTCGGGCTGGCCCAGAACGAGGCACTGGCCGCGTTCGGCAACGGGTCGGTGTACGTCGAGAAGTACCTGACCCAGCCCCGCCACGTCGAGATCCAGGTCATGGGCGACTGCACCGGCCGGGTGGTCCACCTGGGCGAGCGCGACTGCTCGGTGCAGCGGCGCCACCAGAAGCTGATCGAGGAGAGCCCCAGTCCGGCGCTCACCCCGATGCTGCGCGACAAGATGGGGCAGGCGGCCGTCGCGCTGGCGTCCAACATCGGCTACATCGGCGCGGGCACCCTCGAGTTCCTGCTCGACACCGACGGCAGCTTCTACTTCATGGAAATGAACACCCGGATCCAGGTGGAGCATCCAGTGACCGAGATGGTCACCAGTTTCGACCTGGTGAAGGAGCAGATCCGGGTGGCCGCCGAGGAGCGACTCAGCTTCCAGGGTGACGGGCGCCGCCTCCGCGGCCACGCGATCGAGTGCCGGATCAACGCCGAAGACCCCTACCGGAACTTCCAGCCCTGTCCCGGACTCATCACCGCCTACCATCCCCCGGGCGGCCCCGGCGTCCGGGTGGACACCCACGTGTACGCCGGGTACACGGTACCGCCCTACTACGATTCGCTGCTGGCCAAGGTGATCGTGCACGGGAACGACCGCGACGAGGCGCTGAGCCGGATGGGCCAGGCGCTCGACAGCTTCATTCTCGAGGGCGTCACCACCACGATCCCGTTCCTCGCCCGCGTCATCCGCCACCCCGACTTCGTCGCCGGCAAGGTGGACACTCGGTTCCTCGAGCGCGAGTCACACCTCCTCCGCCCGGACGCATGAAGCTCGACGTGGTCTTCACCCCGGCCGGCCTCACCTCGCAGGAGGTCCAGGGCCGGACGGTCTTCGTGATCGACATCCTTCGCGCCACCACGACCATGTGCGCCGCGCTGCACAGCGGGGCGCGGGCGCTGATCCCGGTGGCCGCCACCGAGGAGGCGCTCCGGCTGGCCCAGACCATCGGCAGCGCGGACGTACTGTTGGCCGGGGAACGGCAGGCCGTGAGGATTCCCGGCTTCCAGCTGGGGAACAGTCCTCTCGAAATGACCGAGACGGCGGTGCGGGGGAAGACGCTGATCGTGACCACCAGCAACGGCACCAGGGCGCTGCTCGCCTGCCAGGGCGCGGGGGCGGTCTACCCCGCCTGCGCCGGCAACCTCTCGCTCGCCGCCGAGAAAGTCCGCGAGACCATCGATGGCGGACGCCGCACACTCATCGTCTGCGCCGGACGAGAGGGGGCCTTTTCCCTCGACGATGCCTATGCGGCCGGCCGGCTGGTAGCCGCGGCGCTCGGCCACCGGCGGCCGCGCCCCCGCCTCAACGACGAGGCCATCGCCGCGCTCGACCTGGTCCGGCGCTACGGCGACGACTGGGAGCGCCCGCTCCGGCGGAGCCGGGCCGGCCGGGAGCTGCTTCGGCTGGGGTTCGGCGACGACATCGCGGCCGCGAGCCGGGTGGATGCCTATCCGGTGCTGCCGCACTACCACGAGCGCCGAATGACCCTCGTGCCGGTGCCGGTATGACCGCCGACTCCCGCCGCCGCCTCGGCGCGCTCACCGCCCTGGTGGCGGGCCTCTTCCTCGGCCTGACCCTGCTTCCTATCGGGATGACGGGCCCGGTCGGGGGATATATCGGGCATGCGCTGTGGCAGCTGCTCGGGGCCGGCGCGCTCGGTATTCCGCTGCTCGGGCTGGGACTCGCGCTGGCGGGGTTCGAGCGGCTGGGCGGACTCGACATGAAGCGGTCGGCACTGCTCATCATCGGTCTCAGCTTGCTCATCCCTTACGTGGTCGGTGTCCTGACCCATGTGCGGGCGAGCGACTTCGACTGGGACGTGGGCGATCGGGCCCTGAGCGCGCGCGCCGTGGGCTGGCTCCCGGGTTTCTTCGCCGTCGCCATCGCAGACAAGGTGGGGGTGGCCGGCGCCGTCCTGCTGGGATTCCTGGCGCTCAGCGCCCTCACGCTGGCGACCTTCGCCTGGCACCCGCTGCAGCGGCTGGAGCGGGGGAGTGCGGTCGATGCCGCGCCCGCGCCGTCGGCCGAGGATGAGGCGGAGCCCAAGCGGCGGCGCAAGGCACCCGCGCCGACGCCCGTCGTCGAGCCCGAACCCGAGCCGGAGGAGGAGCCGGTCTCGGTGCTGGCCCGGGTGGCCCGTCCGCGCAAGGACAAGAAAGCCCGCAAGCCCGAGCCCGCGGCCGTCGCGGTGGTGGACGAGGAGTCCGACCTCCCACCCATCGACCTGCTGACCGCCCCGGCACAGTTGGACGTGGATGCCGGCGAAGCGCAGCTCGACCGCCTGGGGCAGTCGCTGCTCGACACGCTCCGCACGTTCAAGGTCGAGGGTCAGATCGCGGGACGGACCACCGGTCCGGTGGTGACCCAGTTCGAGGTCGTCCCCGGCGCCGGGGTCAAGGCAGGGCGGATCGTCGCCCTGGCCGACGATCTCGCGATGGCCATGCGCGCCCCGTCGATCCGGGTCGCGCCGATCCCGGGCAAGGGGGCGGTCGGGGTCGAGGTGCCCAATCCCGTCGCGCGCATGGTCACGCTGCGCGAGCTGCTGGAGTCCTCGGAATGGAGCCGCGGGCGCGCCACGCTCCCGGTCGCCCTGGGCCGCGATCTCGAGGGCAAGCCGGTGGTGGCGGACCTGACCAAGATGCCGCACCTGCTCATCGCCGGCGCCACCGGCACCGGCAAGTCGGTCACCATCAACACCATCATCACCAGCCTGGTCTACCGGTACACTCCCCGCGAGCTGCGGCTGCTCATGGTGGATCCCAAGATGGTGGAGCTTTCGATGTACAACTCGCTCCCCCATCTGCGGCACAAGGTGGTGACCAACAATCACGACGCAGCGACGGTGCTCAAGTGGGCCGTGTTCGAGATGAACCGGCGCTACGAGCTGCTGCAGGCGAACGGCGCCCGCAACATCACCGACTTCAACCGGAAGCTGGAAGAGGGCAAGCCGCTCCGGAATCCGCCCCGGGCCAAGCCTACGCTCACCAGCATCAGCGCCGAGCCGGCCGATACGCCGCCCGAGCTGCCGCTGGACGACACCTACGGTGAGGGAATTCTCCCCTACATCGTGATCGTGATCGACGAGCTGGCCGACCTCATGATGACGGTGCAGGCCGAGGTGGAGACCCCGCTCGCGCTGCTGGCGCAGAAGGCCCGCGCCATCGGGATTCACCTCATCCTGGCCACTCAACGTCCGTCGGTGAACGTCATCACCGGCCTCATCAAGGCCAACTTCCCCAGCCGGATCGCCTTCCGGGTCGCCTCCAAGGTGGACAGCCGGACCATTCTCGACGGCAATGGCGCCGAGGCCCTCCTGGGCAATGGCGACATGCTCTTCCTCCCGCCCGGCAAGAGCGAGCCGATGCGGCTGCAGGGCTCTTACATCGCCACCGACGAGTCCGAGCGGGTGATGGAGTGGTACGTGGCGCGGCGCGAAGCCAGGCGCGCCGCGCTCCAGGCCGAGGCGGCGCCGGAAGCCGACATCCTCGAGCTGATCCGGGCGCAGGACGGCGAAGGTGGCGAGGGGGGTGGAGGGGACGATCAGGAAGGGGAGCGCGACGCACTCTTCCGGGAGGCCGCCGAGGCCTGCATTCAGAATCAGGGCGGCTCGACCTCGCTGCTGCAGCGCCGGCTCCGGATCGGCTACGGGCGGGCGGCCCGGATCATCGACCAGCTCCACTACGCCGGCATCCTCGGTCCCCCCGACGGCAGCAAGCCACGCGAGGTGCTGGTCGGGTTCGATCAGCTGGACGAGTACTGCGGGTAGGGCACGGGGGCGCTGGGGCGCTGGGGCGCGGCGACATTCCTTCCAGACGCAACGACAACTCGGAGACATCCCGATGGTGAGACCGAGATGGCCTTCCCGGCTCGCGTCCTTCCTCCTGCTTGCCGCGGCCATCTCTCCTCATCCGCTCCTCGCCCAGAGCGGTACTGCCGACTCGTCGGCCGAGCGACTGGTCGGAGCGATGTTGGGAAACACGCCGCTCGCCGCCGATCTGGAGACTCTCACCGACCGGTTCGGCGGGCGACCCACCGGGTCCACCAGCAATCAGCAAGCCTTCGATTGGGCGGCCGCACGGTTCCGCGAGGCAGGAGTGACCGTGCGCAAGGAGCCCTTCCGCATGCCCGGCCTCTGGCTCGAGCGCTCGGCCTCGGCGATGGTCCGGGGGGAGGGCGTGCGTTTCTCTCCCCGGGTGGCCTCCCTGCCGTTTTCGACCGCGACCCCGAAGGGCGGGCTCACCGCGCCCCTGGTCGATGCCGGCCGCGGGTCCGAGGCGGATTTCACTCGCCTGGGAGCGGCCGCACGCGGCGCGATCGTCCTGGTGGAGACCGAGGAGCTTCAGGACCTCGACGGCCTCTTCCGGGAGTACAACGAAGCGGCCGGCATCGAGCGTCGCGCCATCGCGGCCGGCGCGGCCGGACTGGTCTACATGTCCTCACGGCCGAACGACCTGCTCGCCCGGCATAACGCGTCGCTCGGGCTCAAGAACCGCACCCCGATGATGATGATGGAGCGCGACGGGGCCGCCCGCGCGCTACGCCTCATCCGGGCGGGCACGCCGCTCACCCTGACGGCCGTGCTCGACATTCAGAGTGGGCCGGCATATCAGACCTTCAATGTGATCGGCGAGATCCGGGGCACCAGCCGCCCCGACGAGGTGGTCCTGATCGGGGCGCACCTCGATTCCTGGGATCTCGGCACCGGGGCCCTGGATAACGGCGCCAACGCGATGATGGTGCTCGACATCGCCCGGCAGATCCGGCGCCTTGGGCTGGCCCCCGCCCGGACCATCCGGTTCGCGCTCTGGAACGGCGAGGAACAGAACCTCAACGGGTCGTACGGCTACACCCTCACCCACGCCGCCGAGCTCGATCACCACGTGATGGCGTCGTCCTACGACATCGGCACCGGGCGGATCACGGGGTATTACACCGGCGGCCGGCCGGCGCTGATTCCGGTGCTCGACCGCGCGCTCACGGCCGTCGGCGGCCTGGGGCCGTTCACGCATGTGGACGTGCCGATCGTGGGCACCGACAACTACGATTTCATGATGCAGGGCGTGGCGAACCTGGTGGCGAACCAGGAATCGGCCAATTACGGACCGAACTACCACGCGCGCTCCGACGAGTTCGGCCGGGCCGATCTGCGGCAGCTGCGGCTCAACGCGGCGATCGCCGCCGCGGTGACCTGGGGGTTCGCCACCCTCGACCTTTCGCTCCCGCGCCAGACGGCGGCACAGGTGGACTCGCTGGTCCGCTCCACCGACCTCGGCGAGCAGATGAAGAGCTTCAACGTGTACGAGAGCTGGGAGGCGGGAGCGCGGGGCCGGAAACCCTGAGGATCAAGGCAGGAGGGTTCGGGCCAGCTCCGCAGCCTGGTCCATTCCCTGCGCCCCCAGCAGCAGCACCAGATCTCCCGCGCCGCTTCCCTCCACCGCTCTTCGGACCGCCGCCGCCAGCGTCGGCTCGTATTCGAACGCCACCGCCCCGGCCCGAAGCGGCGCCAGCAGAGCCTCTCTCTCCGACCCACCCACACGATCACGCGGTCCGGCGGTGTCGATGGATGCCGTGACCACCAGCCGCACCGGTACCTCCCGGGCGCGCCCCGTCACCAACGTCGCCAGGGCGGTCCCGAGCCGCCCGTTGATCTCCGCGCCGCGGGAGCCCCGGATCCCGAACACGATCCGGAGACGCCGATGAGGAATGGCGGCGATGCTGTCGAACACGGCTGCCAGGGTCCGAGGGTTTCCGACCGTATCATCCAACACGACCGGGGCGTCCGTCCGCACGATCTCCATCCTCCGGGGGATCGGCGCCTGTTCGGCGACGGCCTCGGTGATGGCCTCGGGGGATGCACCTGCCACCAGGGCGGCGGTGGCGGCCATCGCCGCGTTGGCGACCTGGTGGCGACCGAATACCGGCAGGACCAGGGGCAGCGAGCCGCGCTCGACACGGCCGCCATCCAGTCGCGGCAGGACGGCGCCGATCTCGAGCGCGAAGGCCGATCCGGCGGCATCGCTCCGGAGTCCGCCGACTCGAACCGTCGCGTCCCTGGCCCCGTCCGAGGAGACGCCGACCACCGGACGCTGACGCCGCTTGAGGGCCAGCGTCGCGCGGGCTCGAACGCCGGCGTCATCGGCATTGAGCACCAGGGGCGCACCGTCCTCGAGCATGTCGAAGAAGCGTGCCTTGGTGCGCACGTAGTCCTGAGGGGTGCGGTGAAAATCCAGGTGCTCATCCGGGACCAGGTTGGTGAAGACGCCGAGCGCGAAGGTGAGCCCCGCGACACGTCGCTGGGCGATGCCGTGGGAGGTCACCTCCAGCGCCGCCATCCGCACTCCGGCGTCGGCCATGGCCCGGAGCGCGGCGTGGATCGCGGGGGCATCGGGGGTCGTCATCCCGGTGTCGACCAGGCGGTCGCCGATCCGGACGCCGAGCGAGCCGATGACGCCGACCGGCAAGCCGCTGGCGGCCAGCGCGGACTCGATCAGCATCGCGGTGGACGTCTTGCCCAGGGTGCCCGTGATGCCGAGCAGCGTGAGGTCCCGGGCGGGATGGCGGAAGAACGCCGCGGCGAGGCGCGGGACCGCGACCCGGGGATCGGGCACCACGATCGTGGGAAGGCCGGCGATGGCGGAGGCGGCGCACGCGGCGACCGCGCCGAGGCGGCGCGCGTCGGCCACGAACTGCGCGCCGTCGTTGCGGGGGCCGCGCTGGACCACGAACAGGTCACCGGGGCGAAGATCCCGCGAGTCGACCGCGATCCCTCCCACCTCGACGTCGGGACCGACCAGGGTCGCGTCCACGGCACGGGCCAGCTCGGCGGCGGTCATCGACATGACCGAATCTGGCGGTACCGGGCCGCCTCCGGTGTGACCACCGGCACGGTGTCGTGCGTGCGGCGGAGCCGACCGGATCGGACGTTTTCCAACTGCATCCGGGAAAAACGATGACGGCCGGCCCGCCGGGCGCGGCTAGCGTGGCGCATGACGGAAAGACGGCGGTTCGTGCCGGTGCGCGAGTGGACCGATCGGCGGCAGCGGCGTGGTCTCGCCGGCGAGCGTGCGGCGATGCGCTTCCTGGTGGCGTGCGGCTGGCAGGTGGAAGCGCACCGCTTCCGCGTCGGCCGCCACGATCTCGACCTGGTCATGCGGCGGGGCCGCCTGGTCGCGTTCGTCGAGGTGAAGACTCGCCGCTCCCTCCGCTGCGGGTCGGCGGTCGAATCGGTCAGCGCGCTCAAGCGGCGGTTGATCGAGCGGGTGGCGTTGGGATGGCGGCTCCGACACGGGCGCGCGGGGGACGAGTACCGGTTCGACCTGGTGGCGGTGAGCGACCTGGGTCGGGGGCGGTACGACGTGGAGCATCTGGCGGACGCGTGGCGGATGACGTGGAGCCCCTGCTGAGTCATGGTGACCGAAAATGCTCCACATCTCAACTCTTGATTCGGAAATGTTTCGGTATTAGCTTGTCCTGCGCTCTCGCTGTGTAGCAAAACAAGTCACTCTTCGATCCTGAGGACATCATGGCCGCTGACGAATCCCGGCTCGCCGTCGATCGCCGCAAAGCCCTCGGTCTCGCCATCTCGCAGATCGAAAAGCAGCTCGGCAAGGGCTCCATCATGCGGATGGGGGCCGAAGCGACCCGGGTCAAGGTCCCCGCCATCCCCACCGGCGCCATCAACCTCGACGCCGCCACCGGCATCGGTGGCGTCCCCCGCGGCCGCATCACCGAGATCTACGGCCCGGAGTCCTCGGGTAAGACCACCCTGACTCTCCATCTCGCCGCCAACGTCCAGAAGCTGGGCGGCGTCGCCGCCTACGTCGACGCCGAGCACGCGCTCGACATCGAATACGCCAAGAAACTGGGCGTCAACGTCGAAGACCTCTTGGTCTCCCAGCCCGATACCGGCGAGCAGGCGCTCGAGATCGTGGACATCCTGGTCCGCTCCGGCGCGGTCGATCTCGTGGTCATCGATTCGGTCGCGGCCCTGGTGCCCAAGGCCGAAATCGAAGGCGAGATGGGCGATTCCAGCGTGGGGGTCCAGGCCCGGCTCATGAGCCAGGCGCTCCGGAAGCTGGCCGGTGCCATCAACCGCTCCAACACCGCCGTGGTGTTCATCAACCAGCTGCGGGAAAAGATCGGGGTCATGTTCGGCAACCCCGAGACGACCACCGGCGGCAAGGCGCTCAAGTTCTACGCCTCGCTCCGGCTCGACATCCGCCGCATCGGCCCGGTCAAGGAGCGGGAGGTGGTCATCGGCAACCACGTCCGGGTCAAGGTGGTCAAGAACAAGGTGGCGCCGCCGTTCCGGCAGGCCGAGTTCGACATCATGTTCGACGAGGGCATTAGCCACACCTCGCTCCTGGTCGATCTCGCCTCCGAGGCCAACATCATCCAGAAGTCGGGCGCCTGGTATTCCTACAACGACCAGCGCATCGGACAGGGCCGGGAGAACGCCAAGCTCTTCCTCCGCGACAATCCGCCGCTCCTGACCGAGATCGAAGGCAAGGTGAAGGAGCTCCTCGGCATGCGGCCGGCGGCGGCCGCCGCCGGCGGCGCCGACGAGTCGGACGAGTGAGCTCCCCGGGCTCGGCGGAGCCCGGGCACGGACCGGGACGGGTCACCGGCCTGGAGGCCGACCCCCGCCGGGCCGGCACGGTACGCATCGACCTCGACGAGCAGCGCTTTGCGTCGGTACCTGCCGAGCTGGTCCTGCTCGAAGGGCTCAAGCTGGGGCAGGTGCTCGACGACGCCCTGCGTGAGCGGCTCGGGTCGGCCGCGGAACGGGAATCGGCCTATCGGACCGCACTCCGGGCATTGGAGCGCCGCGGGTTCGCCCGGGCCGATCTGGCGCGGCGGCTGCTCCGGAAGGGCCACATCCGATCCGCGGTCGAGGCGGCGCTCGACCAGCTCGCCGCCGTCGGCGTGCTCGACGACCATGCCTTCGCCGAACACTACGTGGCCACCCGCGGGGCTCGGGGGCGGGGGCCGCTGCGCCTCACGCGAGATCTGCTGGCCATGGGGGTGGAGCGGCGCGTCATCGACCGTGCCCTCAGCGCGCACCAGGCCGATGCCGGCGAATCGACCGAGCTTCCGCTTGCCCTGGCCTCCAGGCGGGCGGCGCAGCTGGGCAACATCCCCCGGGCGGCCAAGCGCCGCCGACTGCTCGCCTACCTGGCCCGCCGCGGCTATGCCGGTCGGGAGGTGAGCACGATGGTGAGCAGGCTGGTGGGCTGAGCGGCTATCCGCTGACCGTTTCAGCGGATAGCCGAATAGCGGATCGCTGCAGGCCGCTCTATATTCACCCCATGAAGTCCGCCCAGATTCGACGTCTCTTCCTCGATTTCTTCGTCGCCCAGGGGCACCGAGAGGTGCCTTCTTCGTCACTGGTCCCGGCCGACGATCCGACGCTCCTGTTCACCAACGCCGGCATGGTGCAGTTCAAGCGCACCTTCCTGGGCCAGGAGCATCGGGACTACAACCGCGCCACGACCTGCCAGAAATGCGTCCGGGCGGGGGGCAAGCACAACGATCTCGAGCAGGTGGGGCACACCAAGCGGCACCACACTTTCTTCGAGATGCTGGGCAACTTCTCCTTCGGGGACTACTTCAAGCGCGACGCGATCCGCTACGCCTGGGAGTTCGTCACCGGGGAGCGCTGGCTGGGGATCTCGCCCGACCGGCTCCGGGTCACGGTGCATCACAGCGACACCGAGGCGCGCGCGCTCTGGCGCGAGATCACCGGCCTCCCCGACCACCGGATCTACGGCCTGGGGGACAAGGACAACTTCTGGCAGATGGGCGATACCGGGCCGTGCGGACCGTGCACGGAGATCTATGTGGATCTGGAGTGGGCGCAGGGACGCGGGGACGCAGGGGCGCAGGGGGACGACGTCATTCCGCAGCACGAGTTCGAAGAGCTGGCTGAAGCGGGACGATTCCTCGAGATCTGGAACCTGGTCTTCATGCAGTACGACCGCTCGGCGGACGGCACCCTCACTCTGCTGCCCAAGCCGTCGGTCGATACCGGCGCGGGACTGGAGCGGATCGCGGCGGTGATGCAGGGCGAGGACGACAACTTCCACACCGACGCCTTCCTCCCGCTCATCGACCGGGTCGGCCAGCTGGTGGGTCGCCCCTACGACCGCTCGGCCGGCGAGCGGGCCAGTTATCGCGTGCTGGCGGACCATGCCCGCGCGGTAAGCTTCCTGCTGGCCGACGGCGTCTATCCCAGCAACGAGGGGCGGGGCTACGTCCTGCGACGCATCCTCCGTCGCGCGGTGCGGCATGCCTGGCTGCTCGGGCGACGGGAGCCGACCCTGGCGCCGCTCACCGACGTGGTCGTCCGGGAGATGGGGGACATCTATCCCGAGCTCCGCGCCAAGGCCGGGTACCTCCACGAGGTCACCGAGACCGAGGAGCGCCGCTTCCTGGAGACGATCGAGGGCGGGCTCCGGCGGCTGGAGGAGATCTTCGCTACCGGGAGCCGCACGATCGGGGGCGAGGAGGCGTTCCGCCTGTACGACACCTTCGGCTTTCCCATCGACCTGACCCAGATCATCGCTGGCGAGCGGGGAGTCGAGGTCGACTTCGTCGGGTTCGAGCGCGCCCTCGACGCGCAGCGCGGACGGAGCCGCGAGGCCCACACCGCGGGCCGGCGGAGCGGCGGCGCCCCGGCGGTCCACACCACCAAGCCCGGCGCCTGGCGCAGCGTCAAGCGGGGCAAGCAGCGCTTCGTCGGCTATGACACCACCGAGGCGGACACCGATGTGCTCGCCTTCCGCCAGGAGGGCCCCCGGGTCGAGGTGGTGCTGAAGGAGAACCCCTTCTACGCCGAGTCGGGCGGGCAGGTGAGCGACGTCGGCGCGCTGCAGGGGGAGGGGTGGGGACTGCAGGTGGATTCGGTACGAAAGGACGCCAAGGGTACGGTGGTCGGTGGGTCGGTTCAGGAGGGCTTCGACCCCGCGCCGGTGCACGCCGCGGTGGATGCGCCCCGCCGGCGAGATATCGAGCGCAATCACAGCGCGACCCACCTGGTGCATCACGTACTGCGCAAGCATCTGGGCACCCACGTCCGGCAGCAGGGGTCGCTGGTGGACCCCGATCGGCTCCGTTTCGACTTCTCCCATCATGGCCCGATCGATCCCGCGACGCTCCAGGCCATCGAGGACGACGTCAACCAGCTGGTGCTCGCTAACGATCCGGTCACCACGCGGCAGATGCCGTACCCCGACGCGCTCGCGCTCGGCGCCATGGCCTTCTTCTCGGAGAAGTACGGCGACGTCGTCCGGGTGGTGCAGATGGGTCCCTCGATCGAGCTCTGCGGCGGGACCCACGTGCGGAGCACCGGGCAGGTCGGGCCGTTCCGCTTCACCGGCCAGACCGGCGTAGCGGCCGGGGTGCGGCGGATCGAGGCGGTGACGGGTGCCGGCGCGCTCCGCGCGGTGCGCGAGCTGGAGCATCGCCTGGCCCAGGTGGCGGAGGCGCTCAAGGCACAGCCCGAGCACCTGGTGCGCCGGGTCGAGCAGCTCCTGGAGGAGCGCCAGCGGCTCGAGGCGCGGCTGGCCGAGGCGCTGCGCAGTGGCGGGGGCACGCCCACCGGAGAGCGGACCCAGGTGCTGGGAGTCGACCTCACCATCGCCGAAACCGCGACCGACGACCGGGCCGAAGTGGGCCGCATCGCCGACCAGTTCCGGGACGGCGCCCGGAAGGGCGTGCTGGTGCTGTTCAGCACCGGCGGCCGTGGCGCGATCCACGTCACCCTGACCGACGACCTGGTCGCCGAGGGACGGAAGGCCGGTGATCTGGTGAACCGCATCGCGGCGCTGAGCGGCGGCAAGGGCGGGGGCCGGCCCCACTTCGCCTCGGCGGGCGCGGGCGATCCCGGCAAGCTCGGCGCCGCTCGGGCGGCAACGCCCGAGCTGGTGGCCGATTGGCTGGGCCCGCGCGTGCCCCAGGGCAGCGGCGCCTGAGCGTGGCAGCGGCCTGGCTCGAAGAGCGGACCGGTCGCGCACCAGACGCGTTGCGCCGACGGGTGCGGCGCCACCTCACCGACCTGGGCGTCGGGGCGGCGCACGACCCCACGCCGGAGGCACTGGCCGCGGCGGGGCGGGGCGCCCTCGAGGAGGTGCTCGGCCACCCGGGAGACCGGACCGTCGCGCTCGACCTGCTCGCGGCCGACGCGCTGGTCACTCTGGCGCTGCTGGCGCAGGCGCAGCGGAATCCCGCCGGCCTGGCGCGCTTCGCCGCCGAGATGCTGCGGGCGGACGCGGCCGACGCGTGATCGACCTCCACTCCCACCTGCTCCCGGCAGTCGACGACGGATCCCGCTCGGTCGAACAATCGGTGCGGGTGCTGGAGCAGCTGGCGGCGCAGGGCATCACGGCGGTCTGCCTCACGCCCCATCTTCGCTCGGCCGAGCTCGCGGCCGGACCGCCCCCTGCCCACGACCGTGCTTACGAAGCGCTTCGCGCGGCGGCGCCCGCCGTGCCGCGGCTCTTCCGGGGGGCGGAGGTGATGCTCGACCGCCCGCTGCCGCTGGACTCACCCGAGATGCGGCGCTGCACCCTGGGTGGCACCAGCTATCTCCTGGTTGAGTTCCACCGCATGGTGGCCTTCGACACGGTGTGCAACGCCCTGACCCGGGTGGTGCAGGCGGGACTTCGGCCCGTGCTGGCGCACCCGGAACGCTATCGCTCCTGCTCCCCCGAGGCGGTGGCCCGCTGGCGCGAGCTCGGCGCGGCCATGCAGGTGGACGCGACGACGCTGCTCGCGGCCCAGGCTCGCGGCGAGCGGGCCCGAGCGCTGGCCGCCCGGGGACTGGCCGATATTCTCGCGGCGGACAACCACGGCGACGATCGGAGCCTCGCGGCCGGCCGCAGCTTCCTCGAGGCGCAGGACGCGGCGGAGCAGGCCGACCTGCTGACCACCCGGAATCCTCTGGCGATCCTCTCCGACGAGCCGCTGCTGCCGGTCCCGCCGTTCGAGCTTCGGCGCACTTGGATGCAGAAGCTGCGGAAGATCCTCGAGGGGGGTGAATGAGCGAGTCGCGGGTACGCGCCGGCCTCGCCGGTCTGGCCGACCTCCTGCACGCCTCCGAGGCGCTGAGTCCACGGGTCGTCGCGGTGGCCTCGCGATTCGCCGCCGTGCTTCGGGGCGGCCACACGCTCTTCTTCTGCGGCAATGGCGGCAGCGCGGCGGACGCCCAGCACCTGGCGACGGAATACGTGGTCCGCTACAGCCGGACCCGTCCCGGTCTGGCCGCCATCGCGCTCACCACCGACAGCTCGATTCTCACCGCCGCCGGCAACGACCTGGGGTTCGAGCAGGTGTTCGCCCGGCAGGTGGAGGCGCTGTGCCGCGCGGGCGATCTGCTGGTGCTGCACAGCACCAGCGGGCAGAGCCCCAACCTCATCGCCGCCGCGCGGGCGGCTCGTGGCCGGTCGGTGGGCACGGTCGCCTTCCTGGGCCGCGGTGGCGGCGCGCTCGCGGCCGAAGTGGACGAGGCCATCGTGATCCCGTCCGAGGACACCGGCCGGATCCAGCTGCTGCACCTCGCCCTCGAGCATCTGATCGTCGAGCTGGTCGAAGACGAGCTGCAGCCCGCCGGATGATCGATCTGGCCGGTCGGACCGCGGTCGTGACCGGCGGAAGCCGCGGCATCGGCCGGGCGACTGCCGTGCTCCTCGCCCGCGCCGGCGCCGACGTCGCCGTCACCTACCACAGTCGGCGCGCCGAGGCCGAGGCGGTCGTCGCCGAGATCACGGCGCTGGGCCGGCGCGGCTTCGCCGTGGGCGGCGATCTCGCCGATCCCGTGACTTCGCGCCGCCTCGCGGCCGACGTCGTCCGGGAGTTCGGGCAGCTCGACTGCTTCGTCGCCAACGCCGGCATCTGGCCGTCGGACGAGGTGCCCCTCGCCCAGATGGCGGAGCAGCGCTGGCGGGAGACCATGGCCGCGAATCTCGATGCCGTCTTCCACTCCACCAGGGCGGCGCTCGGCACCATGCGACCCGGTGGACGAGTCGTGATCGTGAGCAGCACCGCGGGCCAGCGCGGCGAGGCGGGGCACGCCGACTACGCGGCGACCAAGGGCGCGGTCATCGCTCTCACCAAGTCGCTCGCGATCGAGTGCGCCCCCGACATCCTGGTCAACTGCGTGGCGCCGGGCTGGGTGGACACCGAGATGTGCACGCCTGCGTTCGCCGACGGCGGCCGGGAGCGGATCGCGGCCGGGATTCCGCTGCTCCGGGTGCCACAGCCGGAGGACATCGCCGGCCCCATCCTGTTCCTCTGCAGCGATCTGGCGCGGCATCTCACCGGCGAAGTGCTCAACGTGAACGGCGGCAGCGTGCTCTGCGGATGATCCATCTCCTCTTCACCGGCGGCACCATCTCCATGCGCCACGACTCGGCCGCCGGCGGCAACGTCCCGGCCCACGGGGGCGAGGCGTTGGTCGGTTTCGCGCCGGAGCTGGCGCGGGTGGGCCCGTACCGGATCGAAGACTGGGCCCGGCTGCCGGCCGGCCACCTGAGCCAGGATCGTCTGTGGGCACTCCGGGAGCGGGTGCGCGGCGTGGCTGAGTCGGGCGAGGTGCGGGGCATCGTGGTCACCCATGGTACCGACATCCTCGAGGAGACCGCCTACCTGCTCGGCCGCACCCTCGACCCGGCAGTGCCCGTCGCCATCACCGGGGCGATGCGAACGTCTGCTGACGCCGGCTGGGACGGCCCCCGGAACCTGGTGGACGCGGCCTCGGTGGCCGCGGCGCCCGAGAGCAGGGGCCGCGGGGCGATGGTCGTCTTCCATGGACGGATCTTCGCCGGGGTAACCGCCGCCAAAACGCACACCACGGACCTGGATGCGTTCTCCGCCCCGCACGCGGCGCCGATCGGTCGGGTAGAGGCGGGAGGCATCGTCTATGACCGGCAGTCGGCTTCGGTACCAGGGAGACTGACGCCCCCCGGCCTCACCCCGCGGGTCGCGCTCGTGCCGATGGTCGTGGGTGACGATGGAACCATGCTCGACCTGGCTCGCCCCGTGCACGACGGAGTGGTGATCGAATCCTTCGGCAGCGGCAACGTTCCGCCTGGAGCCGTGCCGGCGATCGGGCGCTGGCTGGACCAAGGCAAGCCTGTGGTACTTGCCAGCCGTTGCCTCTACGGCACCGTGGTGCCGACCTACGCCTACGAGGGGGCAGGCGCGCGAACGACTGCGATGGGAGCGATTGCCGCGGGTCCCCGTACGCCATCGCAGGCGCGCATGGAATTGACGATCGCGCTCTCGGCCGGCGTCCCCTACGGATCGGCATGAGCTTCCCGCCGCGACTCGACATTCCCGAGGCGGTGCTCGAGATCGCCCAGACCCTCGAGGCGGCGGGGTACGAGGCCTGGT
>DASSML010000167.1:0-13627 GCA_035688895.1 Gemmatimonadales bacterium | reverse complement strand
TCCGGCGTGGCCTCGGGCTTCGGCACCGGCAGCTTCTCGGTGCCGACCGGAACCGTCGGTCCCCACAGCGCGACCGCGGTGGCGGGGCTCTCGCACGACAACGTGGGCAACCTGAGCACCGCATCGGCGCCCTGCGGCTACGGCGTCAACTACGGCTTCGCCGGCTTCTTCACGCCGGTCGATCCCAACCCGGCCCTGAACGGCGCCAACTCGGGCCAGGCGATTCCGCTCAAGTGGACACTCAAGGACTACAACGGCAACCCGGTGACCACGCTCGCCAGTGTCAACGTGACCGCGGCCAGCCTGACCTGCGCTCAGGGAACGACGGCCGACCTGATCGAGGAATACGCCGCCGGCGCGTCGGGCCTGATCAACAAGGGGGACGGGTCGTATCAGTTCAACTGGAAGACCCCGACCAGCTACGCCAAGTCGTGTAAGACCCTGAAGCTGGACCTGGGTGACGGCAGCCCGCAGAAGATCGCGCTGTTCGAGTTCAAGAAGTAGCAGGTCTGGCCGCGGCGATCGCCGCCGGCCGGTTGGTCACGATTCCTGCCACCCCCCGCGCCCACAGGCGCCGGGCGGTGGCAGGTTCGTTTACCGTCCACACGTGCACCGGGCAGCCGAGCGAGCGCGCGGCCGCGACGAACCGGCGGGTCGGCACCGGCAGGCCACGGTATCGAAGCGGTACCGAGAGCAGGTCGTAGTCCGGCACCGGGAGCCGGCGCCGGAGCAGCTGGGCCCGGTAGAGCGCCGCGATCTCGGGCCCCGACGCCCCGCTCGCGAAAGGCGGCTCGCGGAGCGCCCGGACCGCTTCGGTCAGCTCCGACGCCGCGACGCACCGGGCTACCGCATCGTCCTGGATCAATACCCGCCGCACCGGCTCCTGCGCCTCCGGCTCCTTGATCTCGACCAGGATCGGCATCTGGGGAAAGGCCCAGAGTACCTCTCCCAGCGTCGGGATCCGCACCGCCGCGTCGCGGTAGGGGAACGTAGCCCCGCCGTCGGGGCTGAACCGCACGCCGGCGTCCACCGAGCGGAGCTCGGCCAGGGTCCGCGTCCGGATCGGCCCGGATGCATCGGTGGTGCGGTCGAGGGTCGCGTCGTGACAGACCACCGGTGCCCCGTCGGCCGTGAGCCGGACGTCCAGCTCGAACGCATCCGCCCCCTGGCGAACCGCCAGCTCGAATGCGGCAAGGGTGTTCTCCGGTGCGTCGGCCGAGGCGCCGCGGTGAGCGATGACGGGCCGGGCGGAAAGGTCGAGCAGGGGATTGCCGGGTGATGCCATCTCAGCTCCGGGGATGCGCCGCGAAGAAGGCCCAGATCGTCTCGGTGGCGTTCAGCTCCCGGGTCACTCGACCCACACGGGCTCCCACCGGCGGTCCGTCCGGCCAGGTGTGTCCCCCACCTTCTATGGTATAGAGCACGACCTCCCGGCCACTCCGGCATCCGCTCCACCGTCGCGCCCGCACCCGGGTCCCGTCTCGCACGCTGTCCCGCGGCGCCTCGAGCTCGGGTTCCGCCGCGCAGCCGTCCACCCGGGCCCACAGCTCCGCGCTGCGGAGCGCCGACAGCACTTCGCCCCGGCCGCTGGCCCCTCGCCCGCCGCCGGCATACGGCAGGAGCGGGTCGGCGGTGCCCTGGAACGCCGCGACGGCAACCGGCGCCGCGGCGGCGCAGCGGTCCGCCAGGGCGGCGGGCACCGCCCCAGCCACCGGCGCGACCGCGGCGAGCACTCCCGGGAGCTCGCACGCCAGCCGGTAGGCGAACATCCCGCCGTTCGAGATCCCGGTGGCGTAGAGCCGGCTGGAGTCGAGCGTCACCCGCCGGGGCAGGGTATCGAGCAGCGCGCGCACGAATGCGACGTCGTCGTGCGAGGCGCCGTACCCTCGGCCGTCGTTCCAGCGCCCTTGAAGTCCCTCGGGGTACACCACGGCGAAGCCTTCCCGCTCCGCCAGCCGGGTGAATCCCGTGTGCGAGGTCATGGCCCGGGCTCGGCTCCCGCCGCCGTGAAAGACCAGCACCAGCGGCAGGGGGTGGGCGGACTGATACCGGCTCGGTACGAACAGCAGGTAGCTGCGAGTCACGCCACCGACCACCAGCGTCTGGCGGCTCTCTCCCGACTGAGCCCGCGCGGTGCCGGGTGGACCGAGGACTGCCACGGCGAGGAGGGTCATCCATGGTATCAGGCGATGGGACATTACCGTATGAAAGCGCTGGTCGCGCGGCCGGGGCAAGCTGCGTATATCTACAGCAGGCCTTCGTCCGGGACTGCCGTGACCTCACCCGCCATCGCCGACCTCCGCCGGGAGTACGCCAGCGCCGCGCTCGATGAGCGCGACGTGAGCCATGATCCCGTGGTCGAGTTCGCCCGCTGGTTCGCGCAGGCGCAGGATGCGCAGCTGCCCGAGCCCAACGCGATGCTGCTCGCCACCGCGACCCCGGACGGCGCGCCATCGGCCCGCGTCGTGCTGCTCAAGGCGTTCGACGCCCGCGGCTTCGTCTTCTTCACCGATTATCGGAGTCGGAAGGGGGAGGAGCTGGCCGCCAATCCCCGGGCGGCCCTGGTCTTCTACTGGGGGGAGCTGGAGCGTCAGATCCGGATCACGGGGCGGGTGAGCCGCACCACACCCGAGGAATCGGCCACCTACTATCGTACCCGTCCGCTCGGGAGCCGACTCGGCGCGTGGGCCTCCCACCAGAGCCGGGTGATTCCCTCCCGCCAGGTGCTCGAGGCCGACCTCCAGGACGTCGAGCGACGCTATCCCGACGGCGACGTGCCCCTGCCCCCGTACTGGGGCGGATTCCGGGTCGAGCCCGACGAAATCGAATTCTGGCAGGGCCGGCCCAGCCGGCTGCACGATCGCATCCGCTACCGCCGCGACGGAGGGTGGAAGGTCGAGCGGCTTTCTCCCTGAGCCATGCGGCAGGCCGGTTCGAGGCCGCGTATCACGCCCTGAGCGCCGCCCTGCAGTCGGACGCTCCTACTCCCACCGCACCCGATACCGGCAGACCGACCCTCCCTTCGCGCGGCATTCCTCCTCCCGGACCTGCACCCCTTTGAGTCCGCACATCTCCAGCGCCTTGCGATACCATCCCACCACCGTGAGGCAGTCGGGCGCGCTGAAGGTTTCGGCGTCGTGTGTGGTGAGGACGCCTTCCTTGGGGCCGACCGGCTCGTACTCGCGACGGCCCGTCTCGTAGTAGAGTGAGTAGATGGAAGGGGACTTGGACAGGAAGGCATGTCCATCGCCCTTGGTGAGGTAGCCCGCGTGGACGCTGTTGAGGTTCTTCTCCGCCGAGGCCTCGCCCAGACGCTCGAAGAAGTCGGTGCGCCCGTTGCCCAGCACCTGCACGATCGCCTCGTCGAGCGCCCGTCCCAGGGGGAAGGGGTACCAGTTGGAGGTGAAGACCAGCTTCAGGGTCCGCTGGTCCGCCGGCGGCAGTGCCGCCAGTACCCGGGCGACTCCGTCCTTCCCGGCGACTTCCTCCACGAACGCCATCCGACTCTTGAGCACCGCGCCCTTGATCTGCTGCACACCCGCTCCCGCGCCTGCGGCGCGTCAGGTTGTGGTTACCGGGGGATGTAGTAGAGCAGGATCGAGTGACCGACCCGCGCGACCGGCTGATAGGGCCGAAGCCAGGCGTAGGAGTCGATGGGCCCTCCCTGCTCGCCGAGGGCGAGGCTGAACAGGCTCGCGGCCACCCAGCCGGTCACCGGCTGCTCCGGAGGAAGCTCGGTGAACGGAGGAAGTCCCTGTCGGCTCAGGTCCACCTTGCCGTGATAGGCGATCCACACGTACGGCACCCCCCGCGACCGCAGTGTGTCGGCCAGCCGCCCGAGGTCCTGCCCCCAGTCGAGGTCGCTGTCCAGCAGGATCCGCTCGGGATGCCCGCCCGCCAGCTGATTGAAGTAGGGCAGGTAGTCGGGGTGGGCCCTCACCGACTCGGCTACCAGCCATCCCGTGAGTCCGACCGCCAGCGCCGGCCCCGCCAACCGGAGCCGGCCGCGCGGGCGGCGGTGCCACAGGGTGAGGATGCCGATACCCGCGCACACGGCGAGCAGGGGATACATCGGGAGGATGTGACGGACGCCGATGTTGATGTTGGCCGCCATCGCTGTCAGCAGGATCGCGAGCGCGGCGAGCGGCGGGACCAATGCGCTCCGCCGCGCCCGCGCGGCCATCGCGAGAGCCACGGTCCCCACCAGTGCCAGCAGCAGGAACGGAATCGGGGTCTTCACTGCGAGCGCCACGGGGAAGAAGGCGTAGCGTCCCTCCCCGATCGGCTCACCCAGAAGGTAATTCTTGCGCTCGCCGATCCGGTTCTCCCCCCGGAGGTCGCGAAGGCCGCGGGCGTACTCCGGAGCGGGGAAGATCGGCAGCCGGAGCACCGCCGCGACTGTCCGCTTGAGCGGACCCCCCGGCACCGCCGGCGGCGTAACCACCGCGCCGGGGACCGGCTGGTTGATCGGTCCGACGGAGAACCGGTAACCGGCCCAGACCACGAGCAGCGCGACCAGTCCCGCCGCCAGCGCGCCGCCGACGTGGGTCGACAGCCGATTGCCGGCCGAGCGCCAGGCCACCAGGATCACGAGGAAGGCCGCCGGCAGAAAGACCACGGCGGACATCTTGGCCAGGAGGGCGAGCCCCACGGCGACACCGAGGGCGACGGTGCGGGACAGCCACGGGTCTTCCAGCCAGCGCAGCAGGGCGAATGCTGCCAGGGCGATCGTCGCCATGGCGGCCGCATCGGTGGTGGCGAGACCGGCGTGCGCCAGCACCGGAGGCACCGAGGTGAAGGCGAGCACCGCGAGGAGACCGGCGTCGTCGCCGGCCAGCGAGCGGGCCCAGGCGAAGACGACCAGGATCGCGAGCAGCAGGAAAGGCAGCGCGCCGGCCCGGGCCAGCGTCAGGGCGCGGGCCTGGTCGCCGTGCTGGTTGAGGATGGCGTTCCCCTCCCGCCAGATCCCGGTCTGCCCTTGCGAACGCCCTCCGTCGAGCCAGGGGCCGAGCGCGTCCGCCACCCGGGCGAGCGGAGGATGCATCTCCTCGTAGCGGTACGCTTTCCGATCCAGCCATTCCATGCCGGCGGCGATGTGCGCGGGCTCGTCGAACGTGGGGGTGTAGACCCGCCAGGTCAGGGCGACCCGGGTCAACGCGATGAGGGACAGCAGGACGAGGGGGAGCGCAACTCGGAGCAGGCGCATGGCCAAGGTTAGAATAGCTGTGGACATGACGCCACCTCCCGCGCTCTTCACCGACTTCTACGAGCTCACGATGGCCGCCGCCTGGTTCCAGGCGGGCGTGCAGGCCACCGCGACGTTCAGCCTCTTCGTGCGTCGGCTTCCACCCGAGCGCGGATTTCTCCTTGCGGCGGGCCTGGAAGACGTGCTCCAGTATCTCCGGGCACTGCGCTTCACGCCGGAAGCGCTCGAGTGGCTCGCCTCGCTCGGCCGCTTCGACCCCGCGTTCCTCGACCACCTGGCCGATCTCGCCTTCTCCGGTGAGGTGCGGGCGATGCCCGAGGGGACCGCCGTCTTCGCGGAAGAGCCGCTGCTGGAGATCACGGCGCCGCTGATCGAGGCGCAGCTGGTGGAAACCGCGGTGATCAACCTGATCCAGCTGCCGACCCTGATCGCGAGCAAGGCGGTGCGCTCCGTGCTGGCCGCCGAAGGCCGGCCGCTGGCCGAGTTCGGCCTCCGCCGGAGCCACGGAACGGATGCCGGCATGAAGGCCGCCCGTGCCACCTGGATCGCGGGCTTCGAGTCGACCAGCAACGTGCTCGCGGGCATGCGCGACGGCATTCCGCTCAGCGGGACGATGGCCCACTCCTACGTGAGCGCCTTCAACGACGAGATGGAGGCCTTCCGGGCTTACGCCCGGGCCCATCCGGACGACTGCGTGCTCCTGCTCGACACCTACGACACCGTGGCGGCCGCGCACAAGGCGGTGGTGGTGGCGACCGAGCTGGGCGCGGGCGGCCACCGGCTCGCCGGGGTCCGGATCGACAGCGGCGATCTCGACCAGCTGAGCCGCGTCGTCCGGCGGGTGCTCGACGAGGGCGGCGCCGCCGACGTCCCGATCATCGCCAGCGGAGGACTGGACGAGTACGACGTCGCCCGACTGGTCTCGGCCGGCGCGCCCATCGCCGCCTTCGGACTGGGGACCCGGATCGATACCTCGGCGGATGCCCCGTCGCTCGACCTGGTGTACAAGCTGGTGCGGGTGGGCGACCGGGACGTGCTCAAGCTCAGCACCGGGAAGGAGACCTGGGTGGGTCCCAAGGCTGTCTATCGTTTCGTCGGCGCCGACGGCCGATACACCGGCGATCGGCTGGCCGCCGCCGACGAGTCCATCCCGCCGGGTGCGGTCCCCTTGCTCGAGCCGGTGATGGCGAAGGGAGCGCTGCTGCGGCCCCATCCGTCACTCGATGAGATCCGCGCCCGGGCAGCCGTCCAGGTGGCCTCGCTGCCCGAGACGGTCCGCCGCCTCGGCGATCACGCCACTTATCCGGTGGAGATCAGTCCGATCCTGCGGGAGCGCCAGGCGGCGGCGCGGGCGAAGCGCTGAAGGCGCGCTCCGCCGGCGCCCTCTACCTACGGATTCAGTCCGATGGTCTGGGGAATCGAGAAGAACCAGACCTGGGCATTGCGCAGGCCGCTGTTGTCGTAGTACCAGAGATAGTCCAGCCCGTCGTCGTCGAACAGGAAGATCCGTTTGTCGCACTTGGTATCGCCATCGGTATCGGCACAGATGGAGAGCAGCTCCTGCGACACGTTGTACACCTTCGGCTTGCCCGTGCCCCGCTCGACCGTGACGGTCTCCAGCGAGCAGTACTCGCCGCTCGGCGCCGCTCCACCCGCTCCGTCCGGGTCTCCCTCGACACAGCTGGTAAACTTCGCAGACCTGTGGGGAGTGCCAACCGTCCGGACCCAGACGCCGTAGCTGGTGACCCCATCGTCGTCCGGATCCGGGTCGGGCAGCTGGAAGAGCCCGCCGTTGTTGTCGGTCGCGTTGGCATCCAGGATGTCGAAGGGACCTTCCTGCAGGTTGATCGTGGACTTGCCCCAGAGCTTCACGAACATGCGCTTGCCCTGATCGCCCGTCATCGTCGGGGTCTTGTCCCGAGGGACGCCGATCAGGTTGAACTTGTACTCCTTGGTCGACGGATTGGCCGGGAGGCCGGTGGCCAACGCGGGCCGGTCGACGGTTTCCGGAGCCGTGGCCCGGTCGCTGTCACAGCCGAGCAGGAGGATGGTGCCGGAAATCAGCACCAGGGCGGAAAACGGGCGATAGGTGGGCGACAAAGCGGCCTCCCTGCGAGAGGTTGTGCGGATGCGCGAACAGCGGAGCTGACTGGCGTGGGTGAGGTGCACGACGGGTGAAGCGGCGGGGAAGGGCGCAAGAGAAGGGCCAGTCGCGAGTGCCGATGACTGCACCGAAGTGAACCACCGACGTTGCCGCGCTATCTCGTGGTTCACGCTCCTGGAATGCAAGGACTGTCAGGCGATGAGCCCTGGCGAACCCCGGCGGAATCGGCAGAACGCACACACCCGACAGCAAGACGGGCTGCCCTTCTCGGCAGCCCGTCGGTGCGACGATCGTCAGGCGCGAACGATCAGAAGTTCGCGGTGATGCCTCCCAGCACGCGGCGACCGATCACCGACCCGCCGAACAGCTGATAGCGCTGCTGGTCGAGCAGGTTGGTGGCCGTGGCGTGCACCCGGAAGTAGTTGTTGATCTGGTAGCCCGCGCTCACGTTGACCAGCTCGGCGGCGGGGACGTATCCCTGGAAGACCCCGGCGGCCCAGGGATAGCCGTCGACCAGCCGCACCGTCACGTTGCCATCGAACCCCGTGTGTCCGGCATAGCTCACCGACACCGTCATCTTCTTGCCGGGGGTGTTGGGGAGCAGCTGATCGCCCAACGCGGTGCTGGTCGAGTCCACGTCGAAGTCGAAGCCGGTGAACGACAGGTCGGTTCGGATCTCGGGGGAGATCTGATAGCCCAGGCCAAGCTCGATGCCCTGCTCGTTCACCTTGCCCGCGTTGGTGTATGAAAGCACCACTGCCCGGGTACCGCCCGGCAGGGTGGCGAGCGCGTTGGCGCCCTGCACCGTCGTACCGGCCTGCAGCGCCGAGTACGCGCCGAGGAGCTGCTGGATCGGTGCGCGGAGGGGACTGTTTGCCGGGAGTCCGAGCGCGTTCAACCGGGCGTCGATGGCCTGAAGCTCGGAGGGCACGTTCACCTCGTCGGTGAGGCCGTAGCTGGGATAGAGCGGATTGACGCCGGGCAGCAGGTCGGTGACGAAGTTGGTCATGTGGTTGACGTAGGCGTCCACCGTGAAGATCCACTTGCCCATGCTCCCCTTGTAGCCCCACTCCCAGCCGGTCACAGTCTCCACATCGAGGTTCGGGTTCCCCAGGGCCAGCGCCTGGGTCTCGGGTGAGAAGTTCCAGGGCAGGTCCCGGGTGATGGTCAGGTCGGCCAGCGCGGGCGCCACCGGGCTGTTGAGCAGGGCGGCGTAGTACTGCTCGATGCCGCCCTCCACCTGGGCCGGCCCCGGGTTCGCCTGGGCCACCGGCGTCCGGAGGAAGAACTCGCTGTAGTTGGGGGTCTGGAATGCCCGGTTGACCGAGAAGCGGATCGAGTGGTTCTCGTTGGGGCTGAACACCAGGGCGGCCTTGGGCGAGAACTGGCCGTCGATCAGGTCGCCGTCGTCGAAGCGCGCGGCGCCCACCGCCCGCCACTTGGGCGCGATCTTGTACTCGACCTGGCCGTACGCCGAATAGAGATTGTCGCTCCGGTCGTCATCGGCCGGCGCCATCAGGGTGCCGCTGGTGTTGACCTGGGTGTTGCGCACCGAGGCCCCGTAGACCACCCGCCCCTTGTCGCCGTTGAAGAGCCAGTTGTTCTGCCCTTCCAGATGGAAGATGTCGGACCGTTCCTCGATGGCCTGGCCCGAGGAGAGCGAGAACTGCGGCTCGATGGACGTGCGGCTGTTCCAGTAGGCGAAGATGTTGAAGTGCTCGGCGGCCATCGCCACCCGGGCGTAGGGCTTGACCGCCTTGTCCACCTGGACCCGCCCGATGCCGGTCACGAAGAGCCCGTTCTGCACCTGCGATGCGCCGCCGTCCACCGACAGCACCGAGCCGTTGTCGAAGTAGTAGTCCACCCGCCCGGCGCCGTACACGTTCTCGAGCGGGTCGCGATCGCCCACGGCGATGCCGCCGGCCGCGCTATCCACCGTCTGGCCCTTGAGCGGCAGTCGCTCCACCGTGAGTGGGACCGGGGTGTCGGTCGCGTCGGCGTATTCCTGTTGCAGGGAGGTGCCGTCGAACTGGGTCCGGCTCCGGTCCCAGGTGTCGCTGCGGTTGTAGCCCCCGTTCACCCGGTAGCCGATCCGCCCGTCGGCCAGGAGCCCGGCGTAGCGGCCGTCGAATCGGAAGCTGGACAGCTCGCCCGCGCTCACCGTGCCCCGCCCCCCGAGCTGCTCCCGCGCCGTCGGCGTGGTGATGTTGATGACGCCGCTGAACGCGTTGGCCCCGTAGAGCGCCGAGCCGGGGCCGCGCACCACCTCCACCTTGCCGATGTCCTCGAGCGGCTGGGTCATCCCGTTCCATTCCTGCGACCCCAGGAAGGCGATGGCGAGGTCCCGGCCGTCCTGCAGCACCAGCATCCGGCGGTTCAGCGAGGAATTGAAGCCGCGCGAGTTGACGTTGAAGTCGTTGATGCCGCTCTGCACCACGTCCACGCCCGGCGTGGCCTGGAGCGCGAGCGGGGCCTGGCCGGTGATCGCGGCACCCTGCAGCTGTTCCGGCGGCACCACCGAGATCGCCGCCGGCGCCTCCACGATCCGCTCGGGGGCCCGGGAGGCGCCCTCCACCACGATCTCGCTCAAGGTGACGGCGACGGCCTCCATCACCGCGTCCGCCGTGACCGTCTTTCCCGCCTCGACCGTGACCGGAACCTGGGTCGGGCGGTATCCCAGCCAGCGGAAGACGATCGTCTGCGCGCCCGCCGGCACCCGCCGCAGGGTGTAACGTCCGTCCGGGCTGGTGATGGTCGTGATTCCGGTCTCGCCCACGCTCACCGACACGCTGGCGAGCGGACCTCCTTCGGCCCGGGTGACGGTACCGGTGACGGTGCCGTTCTCCTGGGCCGTCGCGGCCATGAGTGGAACGATGACGGCGCACAGGACGCCGAGGGCAAGCGGACGGACGACGAGACGCCGCGAGGGAGCCGACGAGGGCATGCGCATAGAGCGTCCTCTGGCTGGGAGTGCTGCGGATGTCGCGACTGTTGGGGGCGCTACAACTTAACACTCGCCGGCCCGGGGAGCAGCACCGCCGCGCCACGCACCCGCCCCGCGCGCAGGCGCGCCAGTCCCTCGTTCGCCTGCGCCAGCGGCAGCGTCTCCGTGGCCACCTGCAGCGGGACCCGGCGGGCGATGTCGAGGAACGCCTCGCCGTCCGCGCGGGTGAGATTCGCGACCGAGCGGAGCACCCGCTCACCCCAGAGCAGCTCATAGGGGAACGACGGGATCGGACTCATGTGAATGCCCGCGCATACCACGGTGCCGCCGGGCGCTACGGCCCGGAGCGCGGCCGGCACCAGCGCGCCCACGGGGGCGAACAGGATCGCCGCGTCGAGCGGCTCCGGCGGCGCCTCGGTACTGGCCCCGGCCCACTCGGCCCCCAGCTCGCGGGCGAACCGCTGCCCCTCGTCATCACCCTCTCGGGTGAAGGCGAATACCCGCCGGCCCTCGTGGCGGGCCACCTGGGCCACCAGGTGAGCGGCGGCGCCGAAGCCGTAGAGGCCGAGGCGGGCCGGGTCTCCCGCGGCCACCAGCGCCCGATGGCCGATCAGCCCGGCACAGAGCAGCGGCGCGGCCTCGGCGTCGGAGTACCCCGGCGGAAGCGGCAGGCAGTAGCGCTCGTCGGCCACGGTCCGCTCGGCGTAGCCGCCGTCGAGCTGGTACCCGGTGAACCGGGCGTTGGGGCAGAGATTTTCTCGTCCGGAGAGGCAGTAGACGCAGGTGCCGCAGGTCCAGCCGAGCCAGGGAACGCCGACCCGGTCGCCAGGGCGGAAGCGGCTGGCCGGCGGCGCATCCTCGACCGTGGCCACGATCTCGTGTCCCAGGACCAGGGGCAGCTTCGGGTGGGGCAGCTCGCCGTCGGCGACATGCAGGTCGGTGCGGCAGATGCCGCAGGCCCGGACCCGCAGCACCAGCTGGCCCGGCCCGGCAACGGGTTCCGGCATCCGAGCCATGCGCAGCGGCGCACCGGGGTTGTCGAGCAGCAGCGCGTGCACCGGTGGAGTGTGCGGTCGCCCAATTCGGGGCGCTAGGCCCCCTCGGCGACCAGGTCGAGCCAGGGGGCCAGGCCCGTGCCCCCGGCGGCCTGCGCCGCGACCTCGCCGATCACCGTCACCACCGGGGACTCCAGCCCGTCGCGCTCGGCGGCCGCCGCGATGGTCGCGAGCGTCGCCACCGTGACCCGCTGGGCCGGCGTGGTGGCCGACTGCACGCAGGCCGCCGGCGTGTCGGGCCGGCGCCCGGCCGAGATCAGCCGCTCGGCGAATCGAGCCAGTCCCGCGCGTCCCATCAGCAGCACCAGCGTGTCGATGCCGGCGTAGGGCGCGGGGTCGGTATCGCCCCCGGCGTGCCGGGCGGTCACCACCGCGAATCCGCGCGCCACTCCGCGAGCGGTGACCGGAATCCCCGCCGCGGCCGGCCCGGCCAGCGCGCTCGAGATACCCGGGATCACCTCGCAGCCGATCCCTGCCGCCCGACACGCCGCCAGCTCCTCGCTGCCCCGACCGAAGACGAACGGGTCGCCGCCCTTGAGGCGGACGACGTCGAGTCCGCGCCGGGCGCGCTCCACCAGCAGCCGGTTGATCTCCTCCTGCGCCAGCGGCGCGAGGCCGGGTCCCTTGCCCACATCCACCAGCTCCGCGTCGGACCGCGCCTCGGTCAGGAGCTCGGGGCCGGCCAGCCGGTCGTGGACCACCACGTCCGCCCGGCGCAACCGCTCCAGTCCGCGGACGGTGATCAGTCCGGGGTCGCCCGGGCCGGCGCCGACCAGGTGCACCGTGCCCACCGCCCCTCGGCGGGACGAGGCACGGCGACGAAGCGGTGCGGCCGATGGCGCGTGACGGCGACCCAGATCCAGGATCAGGTCCACGATCTCCGGTGCGGTGCCGACCGGGCGATCGACGATCACCCTGCGCTCCGGGCCCGTGGCCGGAAGAAGCCCCCCGCCCGGCGCGAGGTCGAGCGCGTGCTCTCCCCCGCCGATCAGGAATGGAATCACCAGCACCGCTCCGCTCCCGAGCGACCGGTACACCTCGCCGACCCCGGGATCGTCGTCCAGGAATCCGCTGGCGACCTCGCCGACCGCCCCCCGGCTGCGGAGTGCCTCCGCCAGCGCGAGCGTGCTGTGCCGGCTCGCGGGATGGCGCCGTGTGCCGTGGCCGACCAGGAGCACCGCGGTCTCGGGCCGTTCCAGGCGATGGGCCCGGATCAGCTCACCGATCCGGCGCGCCACCAGCGCGGCGATGCCCGGGTGCGTGCCGAGCGGCGGGGTCACGGTCAGCGGCAGGGTGCCGTAGCACGCGTTCCGTGCCAATGCGGCGGGCAGCACCGTGCGGGTGAAGTGCCCGGCGCTGGTCATCACCGGCACCACGGTGGCCGAGTCGGCGGAGAGCTCGTCCAGCACCGTGGCGAAGCCCGGCTCGCCGAGGTGAAAGGCCACCGCCACCTCGTCGAACACCCGCCGGGCGCGCACCGCCTGCGCCAGGCGCCGGAGCTGCGCGTTCGCCGCGCCGCCGCGGCCGCTGCCGTGCGCCGCCAGCACCAGCGCCCGGCTCCGCGACCGCTGGCTCACCGCGCCACCGCCAGGGGGAACTGATCGATGGTCGGCAGCTCGCGTCCGGTCACGGTGGAGCGCACCGCGCGAAGACCCATGAGCCGCTGATAGAAATCGCCCAGGCCTTCACCCGGGTTTCGCTCGGCGGCCCAGCGCTGCAGCAGCGGGCGCAGGGTGGCGACGATCTCCTCCATCGGGACGTCGCCCCGGTAGAGATCCACCAGCCGGTCGCCCGCGAGCCCGCCGCCCACGTACACGTGGTAGAGCCCGAGCGAGCGACCCACGAAGGCGATGTCGGCGGTATAGGGCCGGGCGCAGCCGTTGGGGCAGCCGGTCATCCGCACGGTGAGCGGCTCGTGTCTGAGACCCAGGGTCTCCAGCTCCGCCTCGAGCTGGTCCAGCAGGCCGGGGATGGCCCGCTCGGACTCGGCCACCGCGAGGCCGCAGGTCGGAAGGGCGGGGCAGGCGACCGAGTAGCGGCGCACCGCGCTCAGCTCGAGCGCGGGCGTGACGCCGTGCGCTCGGAGGGTCGCCTCGACCTGATCCAGCGCCGCGGCATCGAGGTCGGTGAGCAGCAGGTTCTGCTGGGCCGTGAGCCGGATGCCGGGGCGGACGCGATCCACGATCTCCCGGAGCGCGGTCCGGAGCCGGTGGGACGAATCGTCCAGAATCCGGCCGCTCTGCACGAACACCCCGTAGAACCAGCGACCGTCGGCCTGCCGATGGCGGCCGAGGTGATCGTGGAAGGGCAGCCGGGGG
>DASSML010000166.1:0-2245 GCA_035688895.1 Gemmatimonadales bacterium | reverse complement strand
ACCTCATGGACGCCCTTGCGCACCTACACGAACTCGCCGGCGACCTCGACAGCCCCGCGGTGTTCATCGTGTACCTGCTGTCCGGGGAAATCTTCACCATCGGAACCTGTCAACCTGAATGAGGCACGCTTCGGTGCCTATTACTGAGCAGGGTCCTCCCACCGGGGCGGCATGGATGCGAGGGTGGTTCGGCCTGATGGAGCGCGGTGGAGTCGTGGCCGGGCGGCGAGCTGGCGGCGTGGGTTGGGCAGCTCGGGGTGACGCGCCGCGCGCGGGTACGGCGCCGCCCCTCCGGCCTCAAGGGTCGCTGCGCGATCGCTGCGCGACGGCCTACGGCCGCCCTGGACCCCGGAGCCTCTGCGGCACCTGACAGTCCCACTGCGTGGGCAGGCCACGGCCTGCCCTCCAACGCGCGCGGCGCTCGCTGCCGCCGCCCGGATCACGAGGTCACCTCGTCGTCGTCGGCGGTTGGCGCGGTGCCCGTGTCGGGCGGGTTGATCCAGGAGACGGTTGGCAGCTTCGGCGGTTCGGGATGTTTGCGGGGGAACCGCTCGGGGTGGGCGGCGTACGCGGCGTCCAGGACCGCGGCGCGCTTGTCGCGGACGACGCCGGCCAGATCGTAGTGCACGTCGGCCGGCGTGTGCAGGCCCAGCCCGCTGTGCCGGTGCTCGTCGTTGTACCAGGCGAAGAACTCCTGGCAGTGCAGGCGGGCAGCCTCGATCGAGCCGAAGCAGCCGGGAAAGTCGGGCCGGTACTTCAGCGTCTTGAACTGCGATTCGCTGTAGGGGTTGTCGTCGGAAACGTGTGGCCTGGAGTGGGACTGGGTGACGCCAAGATCGGCCAGCAGGAACGCGACCGGCTTGGAGGTCATCGACGAGCCGCGGTCGGCGTGGATGGTCAACTGATCTCGGCCGATGCCCTGCTTGGCGCAGGTCTGCCGGATCAGCACCTCGGCCAGCCCGGCCGACTCGCGGGAGGCGACCATCCAGCCGACGACGTACCGGGAGAAGATGTCCAAGATCACGTACAGGTAGTAGTACGTCCATTTCACCGGGCCGCGCAGCTTGGTGATGTCCCAGGACCAAACCTGATTCGGTTGCGTAGCAACGAGTTCGGGCTTGACCGTGGCGGGGTGGGTGGCCTGCCGGCGCCGCTCCCCGGTCTCCCCGGCCTCCCGCAGCACCCGGTAGAAGCTCGAGATCGAGCCGAGGTACACACCCTCGTCCAGCAGGGTCGCCCACGCCTCGGCCGGCGCGGTGTCGACGAACCGCAGGCTGTGCAGCTGATCCAGGATCGCCTGCCGTTCCTGCCCGGTCAGCGCCCGCGGCTGGTGCCGATCCCGGTGCGGGACCGGTTGCGGCCGTGGCGGTGCCGGTGACTGACGATGTCGCCGGTAGTAGCCGGCCTGCGCGGCGCCGAGGCGTTCACAGGCCTCGCGTACCCCGACGATCGGGGCGAGTTCGGTGATCGCGGCGTCGGTCACTTCGTCGACCCGGTGTCGCGCTCCGTGCTCTCGGAGATCGTCTCCAAGAGCACGTGCAGTTTTGCCTGGACGTCCACCACGAAACGGGCCTTGGCCAGTTCCTGCTCCAGCCGCTGCTTGTCCGCCTCGAGCTCGGCGATCCGTTCGGCCTGCGGGTCGCGTCGCTTGCGTCCCCGCGGCGCCGACAGCCCGGCCAACGCGCCCGCGTCGCGGGCCCGCCGCCACTCCACGATGTGGCTGGTGTACAGGCCCTCGCGGCGCAGCAGGGCGCCCTTCGCGCCGTCCTCCGCCGCGTCGTACTCGGCCAGCACGTCCAACTTGTACTGAGCGGTGAACGTCCGCCGGCGGGCCCGTTCGGGCACCTCCGGGTTCGGTCGCCGCTGCGGCTCGTCGGACACCGGACCAGCATCGCCGAGGCCAGCCGTCGGGACCAAAGCGGTCGCCGTCGTAGTCATGAAAGGGGATCTCCATCCCCGCCCTCCGGGTCAGTGATTCTCAGGGAGCTGGTGCCTCACCCCAGGTTGACAGAGAGGGGCCACCGAATTCCGCTCTTTGTCAGCGATCCTTCCTGGACACCTGCCCGCTGGGGCATCCAGCGATCGGCTGGCTAGCTCAGCTCGGTCGCCGATCCCCCGGCCGCGTCATCAGCAAGGATCGACGGTCTCATCACCGGTGACAGGTCCGGCACGAGCAGATCCCCTTGCTCCAGGGGGACCACATGAAGGGTGGGACGCCGAGACCCGGTGCCACCGCAGGTGGATG
>DASSML010000165.1:0-10337 GCA_035688895.1 Gemmatimonadales bacterium | reverse complement strand
GGATTGCTGCACGGCGCCGAGCTGGAGGAGGTGCTCGACCTCCGCGCCATGACTGAGCTCGGCGTGCCGGGCGGGAAGGGAATTCCGGCGGGCGGCTGAGCTAGTGCTGGGTCGGGGCCGGCCGCACGCCGCTGGTGGTGCCGCGGCGATCGGGCTGCTCCGTCCGCCGCCGCTCTTCCGCTCCCCCGCCGTCCGGCCGCGTGTGCGGTGCGGACGCGCCCGTGGATACTTCGACGATCCGGTAGAGCGGTCCGTTGGGGAAGTGCTGCTGAAGCAGGGAGAGCGACACGTTGTAGACCGGCACCCCGCCCAGCGTCCGGCCTTCCAGCGTTCCGTGATGGGCGTGGCCGTGGAACACACAGTCCACCGGGTAGCGGGTCAGCGGCTCCTCCAGGCGGCTGGAGCCGAGGTAGGGATAGATCTCGGCCGGCTCGCCCTGCACCGTGCCGGCGATCGGGGAATAGTGAAGCAGCGCGATCTTCCGCTCGGTGCGGAGCCGGCTCAGCGCCGTCTCCAGCTTCAGCGCCTCGTCCACCGCTTCCCGCACGAACAGCTTGATGATCTCCTCGCCCCAGGGGCCCAGCGCCCGCCGGCCGAACCCGCCGGCGAATCCCTTGACCCCGGCGAAGCCCACCCCGTGCAGCTCGATGGCGTCGCCGTCGAGCACCTGAATTCCCGACTCGCACAGGATGCGCTTGAGCTCGGGCGCCTGCCCCGATTCGTAGTCGTGGTTGCCCAGCACCGCGACGATCGGCAGACCGAGACCGGCCAGCGCCTTGGCGACCTGACGGCCCTCCTCGGGCTCACCCCTATCGGTGAGGTCGCCGCAGAGCAGCAGGATGTCCGCCCGCTCGGCCACGTCGGTGAAGATGGTCTGCACCGGGGGGCCGTAGGCGGCGCGCCCCAGGTGGATATCGCCTAAGGCGGCGATCCGCACGACTCCGGGAGATTTGGGCATCGTCCTGTGAATCAACACCCTGGATGGCCCGACCGGCGGTGATCTCCCGCACACCCCCGCCCGGCGGGGCCCTGTATCATGGACTTCCCTCTGCCGGAGCGCCGGATGGGGCTGTCGCCCACCCACTCGATGGTCGAAACCCCGTCGCGCGCTTTTTACCGCGAAGCGATGGACGTTCTCTCCCGCGCCGGGATCCCCTTCATGGTCGGCGGGGCGTTTGCCTTCGTGCACCAGGCCGGCATCGACCGCTCCACCAAGGACCTCGACATCTTCGTGCGGCCCGTTGACGTGCACCCGCTCCTCAATGCCTGCAACGCCGCGGGCTACGAGGCCGACCTGGTCTTTTCCCATTGGCTCGCGAAGATCAAGAGCCCCACCGGCTTCATCGACGTGATCTTCAGCTCCGGGAACGGTCTCGCCGTGGTGGACGACCAGTGGTTCGAGCACGCGACCGATCGGGAAGTGCTCGGCACCATGGTCAAGGTGGCGCCGGCGGAGGAGAGCGTCTGGTCCAAGGCCTTCGTGATGGAGCGGGAGCGCTTCGACGGCGCCGACGTGGCCCACATCATCCTGGCCTACGGCGACCGGATGGACTGGCGCCGGCTCCTCGACCGGTTCGGCCGCTACTGGCGCGTCCTGCTGTCCCATCTGGTGCTCTACGGCTTCATCTATCCCAGCGCCCGGAGCCGGGTGCCCGCCTGGGTGATGCACGAGCTGATGGAGCGGCTGGCCGCCGAAGTGGATTCGCCCGACGCGGATGACCCGGTGTGCTACGGCACCCTGCTCTCCTGGTCCCAGTACCTCGGCGACGTGCTCGCCGGCTCCTTCCGGGATGCCCGGATTCGGCCCTTCGGCAACTTGACCGCGGAAGAGGTCGCCCGCTGGACGTCGGCGGAAAAGAAGTAGATATTCCGCCTTATGCGGGTGACCACCTGGACCGAGTACAGCCTCATCATCTCCATCCATCTTGCCAAGCGCGGCCGCACCGGCAACGGCCCCGTGGCCGCTCGTGAGCTGGCCGACAGCGAGCGGCTCCCGGCCGACTACGTGGAGCAGATCCTGTTGCGTCTCCGGCGGGCCGGATTGGTGGAGAGCGTTCGGGGAGCGAAGGGCGGATACTTCCTGGCCCGGGACCCCGGCGCCATCTCCGTCCGGGATGTCATGAGCGCGTCCGAGCGCCAGACCTTCGAGGTCAACTGCGACAGCCACCCGGTCGATGCCGAGCGATGTAGCCCCGGCTCGACCTGCAGCATCCGGCCGGTCTGGCATGCCCTCCAGCAGCGGGTGGACGAGCTGCTGGCGAGCATCACCCTGGCCGACCTCATGAAGCAGGAGGCGCAGGTCCAGGAGTTGGTCGGGATCTCATCGGTGAGCTAGCGCGCGGCCGAACGCGCGGGATCGACCCGACCCGACCGGTCGGGTCTTTTGTTTTTGGGGGAACAGCATGACGGCAGTGCGACATCTGGCCACGGCGCGGGAGCCGTCGCTTTGGCAGGCAGTGGGGAACACCCCGCTCTTTCCGCTGCTGACCGATCCGGGTGGGCGCCCCAGGCTCTGGCTCAAGGCCGAGTGGCTCAACCCGGGTGGCAGCGTGAAGGACCGCGCAGCGCGTGCCATTCTGCGCGACGCCCTCCACCGGGGAGAGCTTCCGGGCAAGCGTCTCCTCGACGCGTCCAGCGGGAACACGGGCATCGCCTACGCCATGCTGGGTGCGGCCGCCGGGGTCCAGGTGACCATCTGCCTTCCCGGCAACGCCAGTCCCGAGCGGCGGGCCCTGCTCGAGGTGTACGGCGCCGAGGTCATCTCCACCGACCGGCTCGAAGGTACCGAGGGCGCGGCCCGGCGCGCCCAGGAGCTCGCGGCCGAGCACCCCGGGCGGTACTACTACGCCGACCAGTACAGCAATCCGGCCAACCCCAAGGCTCACCGGGAGACCACCGGACCCGAGATCTGGGCCCAGACCGGTGGGCGGGTGACCCATTTCGTCGCCGCCATGGGCACCACGGGAACCATGATGGGCACCGGCGGGTACCTGAAGGAAAGGAACCCGGCCATCAGGCTGGTCGGCGTTCAGCCCGACTCGCCGTTCCACGGACTCGAGGGACTCAAGCACCTGGCCACGACGAGCTCACCTCCGGCGCTCTACGATCCGACGGTCCCGGACGCGATCGCCGAGATTGCGACCGAGCTGGCCGATCGGACCGCGCGCCGCTTCGTCCGGGAGAGCGGGATCCTGGTGGGCTGGTCCGCCGGGGCGGCGCTCGCGGCCGGCCTCGACATCGTGGCTCGGGAGCCCGAGGCACAGGTCGTGGTGATCGGGTGCGACACCGGGTCGCGCTACCTGAGCGAGCCGCATCGGTGGAGGGAGCCGTGAGTCTCCGCCTCCCCGACGCGCTGCTCGAGGAGATCCGGCGCCACGGCGCCGCCGCCTATCCGGCCGAGTGCTGCGGCGTGATGGTGGGCCGGAGCGGGGGCACGGATGCCAAGGAGGTCGTGCGGCTCTGGCCGGCGGTCAACCGCCGGACCGACGATCCCCACCGCTACCTCATCGCCCCGGACGATCTTCGGCGGCTGGAGCGGGAGGTGCAACGCGAAGGGCTGGAGATCGTGGGGTACTATCACTCGCACCCCGACCATCCGGCGGAGCCGTCGGCCTATGACGCGGCCCATGCCTGGCCGTGGTACAGTTATCTGATCGTTCGTATCGAGCAGGGGCAGCCGCGGGAGGCGGCCAGCTATACGCTGGACCCCGACCGGCCGCTCATGCATTCGGAGCCACTCGAAGTGCTCAGCGAGGTGTGACCATGTCCGTGACTGTGACCATCCCCACCCCCCTGCGCGGGTTCACCGGGGGCGCCGACGCCGTGGAGCTGGCCGGCGGCACCGTGGGCGAGGTGATCGACGGGCTCCTGACCGCACACGGCGGTCTCAAGCGGCACCTGGTCCAGGACGACGGGCGCCTCAGGAACTTCGTCAATCTCTACCTCAACGACACCGACATCCGGCACCTCGCATCGATCGAGACGCCGGTCCAGTCAGGCGACGTGCTCACCATCGTGCCCAGCATCGCGGGCGGGAGCCCGGCCGTGGAGACCGAGCTGCCCAAGCTTTCCCACGCCGAGGTGCTGCGCTACTCCCGTCACCTCCTCCTCCCAGAGGTCGGGGTGGAGGGGCAGCGGAAGCTCAAGGCGGCCCGCGTGCTTACCATCGGCGCCGGCGGCCTCGGCTCGCCGTTGTCGCTGTACCTCGCGGCCGCCGGAGTCGGCACCATCGGCATCGTGGACTTCGATGTGGTGGATCTCACCAACCTCCAGCGCCAGATCGTCCACGGCACCTCGACCCTGGGCCAGCCCAAGCTGGAGTCGGCCAAGGCGCGGCTCATCGATCTCAACCCGAACCTGAAGGTGGAGGGCCACGAGGCCCGGCTGAGCGCGGCGAACGCGCTCGACATCATCCGGGAGTACGACATCGTGGTGGATGGCACCGACAACTTTCCCACCCGGTATCTGGTGAACGATGCCTGCGTGCTGCTGGGCAAGCCCAACGTCTACGGCAGCATCTTCCGCTTCGAGGGGCAGGCCTCGGTGTTCTACGCCAAGGAAGGGCCGTGCTACCGCTGCCTCTACTCCGAGCCGCCCCCTCCGGGACTGGTGCCGAGCTGCGCCGAAGGCGGCGTGCTGGGCGTGCTGCCGGGCATCATCGGCAGCATCCAGGCGCTGGAAACGATCAAGCTCATCCTCGGCGCCGGCGACACCCTGATCGGGCGACTGGTCCTGTTCGACGCGCTCAAGCTCAAGTTTCGCGAGCTCAAGCTCCGCAAGGATCCGGACTGCCCGCTGTGCGGCGAGCATCCCACCATCCACGAGCTGATCGACTACGAGGCCTTCTGCGGCATCGGCTCCGCACCGGCCTACCAGGGCCCGGAGATCGTGGCCGAGCAGCTCAAGGACGAGATGGGCGAGAAGACCGAGGAGCTGATCCTGATCGACGTGCGTGAGCCCCACGAGTGGGAGATCGCCCATATCGATGGGGCGCGACTCATCCCGCTGGGGCAGCTGCCCGACCGCATCCCCGAGCTTGACGGTCACGCCGAAATCGTGACCTACTGCCACAAGGGTACGCGCTCGATGAAAGCACTGGAGATCCTGCGCGGGGCAGGGCACAGCAAAGTGCGGAGCCTGGCCGGCGGGATCGACGCCTGGGCGGCGCGGATCGAGCCGGGACTGGCGAGGTACTAGCGGGAGGTGGCTCTGTGGCTCGAAAATGCGACGACCCTCCGATGTGTCATCGGAGGGTCGTTCTGCTACGGGGCGACCGAGCCACCTCGCCACCGAGCCACCGCGCGCCGCCATGCCGAAGGCGGGACTCGAACCCGCACGGGCTTGCGCCCACTGCGCCCTGAACGCAGCGCGTCTACCAGTTCCACCACTTCGGCGAAGGGCGCAAAGCTAGCGGCTGTCCCAAGTCCGGTCAACCCGGCCCGTTGACCCATCGGAAGTGGTGGCCTATCCTTTGCTTAGGAATCCCACGTGACCCGCGAGACCCCCCCTCCCGCCGAGCGCCGCCAGTCGGTCGCCCGCAACCCGAAAGCGACCCACGACTACCACATTCTCGAGACGTGGGAAGCCGGCATCGTGCTCACCGGCACCGAGGTCAAGTCGTTGCGCAACGGGAAGGCCTCGATCAAGGAGGCCTACGCCCGGGTCCGCAATGGCGAGGTCTTCCTCGAGGGGATGAACATTACGCCCTACGAGCAGGGCAATCGCTACAACCACGACCCCGTCCGCAGTCGCAAGGCGCTGCTGCACCGGCGTGAGATCGAGAAGCTGATCGGCGCGGTCGAGCAGAAGGGGCTCACGCTGGTGCCGCTCGAGCTCTATTTCCGGAACGGCCGTGCCAAGGTGACGCTCGCGCTGGGTCGGGGCAAGAAGCTGCACGACAAGCGAGAAGACCTGAAGCGCCGCGTGGCCGAGCGGGAGACCGCGCGGGCGGTCTCGATCAAGGGGCGGCGGTGATCGCGCTGCTCGGACTCCTCCTGGGGCTCGGGGCCTCGGCCCCCCGGGAGGTCATCGTGACCGGCCCGTCGGGCGAGAGCCGGGTGCCCGTCCGCACCGGCCCCGCGGGCGCGCCGATGCTCGCCGCACCCCAGCTCCTCGGCGCCCTTGGCGGCTCCATCCGGGTCGACGATGGATGGGCGGAGGTGATCGTGGCCCGCCAGCCGTTCCGCTTCCTGGTGGGCGCGCCTCTCTACGTCTTCAGCAACCAGCTGCAGACCCTTGCCGCTCCGGTCTGGCTGAGTCGCGATACGCTCTACCTGCCGTTTCAATTCGTGTCGGAGATCATCCCTTATTACCTGGGTGAGCGGTATCGCTACGACGGGCGTCGCGCCCGTCTGGAGGACATCACGGGCGACCGCTTCCCGGCGCCGCCTCCGGGCCCCACCTTGGCCAACGGCCTCCGGCCCGGGCACATCGTCACCATCGATCCGGGACACGGCGGGGTCGATCCGGGGAACCCGGGGACGTACTTTCCCCGGGGCGTGCGGGAGAAGGACGTGACCCTGCAGGTCGGCATCCTGCTCCGGGACGAGCTCAAGCGTCGTGGCGTCGGAGTGCGGATGACCCGGACCACGGACACTCTCATCGCGCTCGGCGATCGCGGGGGCTACTGCACCGCGGCCTGCGATCTCTTCGTGAGCCTCCACGTCAACTCGCTGGCGCGTCGGCGCGGGTACACCGAAATTCGCGGATTCGAGACCTACTTCCTGGCCGAGGCCCGTACCGAGGACGCCGCCCGGGTGGCGAAGATGGAGAACGATGCGGTGCGGTTCGAGACCGGCGACACCGAGGCGCCCATGACCGGCGGTCTCGACTTCATTCTGAAGGACCTTCAGCTCAACGAGCACCTCCGGGAATCGGCCCGGGTGGCCGAGCTGGTCCAGCAGGGCCTCAAGTCGGTGCATACCGGGGACGATCGGGGAGTCAAACAGGCAGGCTTCATGGTCCTCACCACCGCACGCCGGCCGGCCATCCTGGTCGAGATGGGCTACAGCACCAATCCCCAGGACGGCCGCTTCCTCACCGCCCGGAGCAGTCAGCGCGCCATGGCCGCCGCCGTCGCCGACGCGATCGTCGAGTACCTGCGCGAGTACGAGCGGAAGACGGGCTCGGTGGACGCGGGAGTGCGCCAGTGAGACTCACCCCCCGCCTGGCGACGAGCGGTCTCGCTCTCCTGCTGCTCGGCGGGTGCGTGTACTACAACGGGATGTACAACACCAAGCGCCTGGCTGGCTCCGCCCGCAGCGCCGAGCGCGACGGGCGTACCTTCGAGGCCACCAACTACTGGGGCCAGGTCGTCAACCGGGCCGACACGCTGGTCACCCGCCACCCGGACAGCAAGTACGTGGACGAGGCCCTGATGCTGAAGGGCACCGCGCTGGCCCGCCTGGGGCAGTGCAGCAACGCGATGGCACCCCTCAGCCGGGTCACCGAGGTGCGGGGCTCGGACGATGCGGTGGAAGACGCGTATCTCGCCCTCGCCCGCTGTCAGCTCGATCTGGGCAATCCCCAGGCGGCCGAGCTCTCCGTGGTCCGACCGCTGCAGAGCAAGCAGAAGTATCGTCGCCAGCAGGCGCGGCTGGTGCACGCCCGGGCCCTCCGACTCACCGGCCGCGCGGCCGAGGCGGTGGTCGCCCTGGACAGCCTGCCGGGCGACCGGGCGGCCGACGAGCGACTTCTCGCGCTCGCCGCCGCCGGACGCCGGGACGACGCGATACGGGTGGCCGATTCGCTGCTCGCCCAGCCCGACAGCGGCCGCTTCTGGGACAGCCTGGTGGTGGTCGTCGGGCGGAACGACCCCCTGACCGCGTCGCATATCGTGGATCGGCTGATCGAGCGGCCGGGCACTCCCCCGATGAACCAGACGCGGTGGCTCCTCGATGACGCCGTGCGGCTGGAGCAGGTCGACACGGCGCGTGCCACCGCTCGGCTGGTGCAGGCTGTGCAGGTGGGAGGGGTAACTCCGGCGGCAGCTTCGGCCCGGCTGCAGCTGACGAGGAAGAGTCTGCAAGGCGCGCGCACGGTGGACGACCTCGCCAGGCCGATCCAGGTTCTCGATTCGATGGCCGGCGGCGCCGGCGACGGCAGTGCCGCGGTCAACGAGACCATCGGCGGTGTCGGCGAGGCCAGCGAGCTCCGCGCCACCCTGGTCCGGATCCGCGACGCGAGCGACTCCAGCGCGGCCCGAGCGGCTACCGCAGACCTCCGTCTCTTTCTCGCGGCGGAGCTGGCCCGGGACACACTGGCCGCCCCCACGCTCTCGACGTCCCTGTTCCGTCGCGTCGTCGACGACTGGCCCGACTCGCCGTACGCGCCCAAGGCGCTGCTGGCCGTCGTGATGCTGGATCCGGCCTGGGCCGACAGTGCCCGGGACCTGCTCGCCACCCGGTACGCGGCGAGCCCGTACGTGGCGTACGTGCAGGGCAACCCGCTGCCCGAATACCAGGCGCTGGAGGATTCGCTCAAGGCCTTCGACGTCGCGACGCAGGCCGTCCGTCGCCGGCCGCCGACCCGCCCCGGCCAGCCCACCCCGCCGCTGCGGCCCGGCGTCCGGCGCCAACCGACCGAGCCCAACGCCCCCGGCGCGGCCCGCCGCCCCAGGTTGGAACCGTGAGCGAGGCGGCCGCGCTCGCCCGCACCGTCTTCGGCCGCTCTTTCCAAAACCCGATCATTCTGGCCGCCGGCACGGCCGGCTTCGGCCGTGAGCTCGCGGGCGTGATGGATCTCGAGTGCCTCGGCGGGCTGGTGACGAAGGCCGTGTCCCGCGCCCCCCGCCACGGGAACTCCGCACCCCGGGTGGCCGAGTTCCGCGGCGGGATGCTCAACTCGGTCGGGCTCGCGAACCCCGGCCTGGAGCATGTCCTGCGGGACGAGCTGCCCTGGCTGGCGGCCCACCTGCACCGCGCGCAGGTGCTGGTGAACGTGGTGGGGTTCACGGTGGAGGAATACGCGGAGGTCGTGGCGGGCCTCGACGGCGCGCCGGGAGTCGCGGCGCTGGAGCTCAACCTGTCCTGCCCCAACACCTCCGCCGGCGGCCTTGAGTTCGGCGCCGATCCGGAATGCGTCCGACGGATCGTGACGCTCTGCCGGACCCGCACCCGTCTGCCGCTGCTGGCCAAGTTGTCGCCGGTGGTCCCGGATCTCGCGGGCATGGCACGCATCGCGCGGGACGCGGGCGCGGATGGGATCTCCCTGGTGAACACCTTCCCCGGCCTGCTCTACGGCGATGGCGCCGCGCCCCGGCTCGGGAACGGCAGCGGCGGCGTGAGCGGCCCGCCCCTGCTGCCGATCGGGGTGCTGGCCACGGCGCGGGTCGTGGAGGCCACCGGGGGCATGCCGGTGATCGGAGTCGGAGGGGTCCGGTCCGCGGAGGATGCGCGACAGTATCTTCGGGTCGGGGCGGCGCTGGTCGGGATCGGGACGGCGGCGCTCGCCGACCCGCGGCTGCCGGAACGGATCGTGCGAGACCTGGAGCGTACCCATGGCTGAGATCATCCTCGCGCTCGATCTGCCCTCCGCCGCCGAGGCGATGAGGCTGCTCGACCGGCTGCCGGAGGCCAGGTGGGTCAAGGTCGGGTCGATCCTCATGACCCGCGAAGGCCCGCCGCTGGTGCGTGCGCTGGTCGGCCGGGGTCTCCGGGTCTTTCTCGATCTCAAGTGGCACGATATCCCGAACACCGTGGCCGACGCGGTCGCCGCGGCGCGCGACACGGGCGTCTCGCTCGCGACGGTCCACGCGCTGGGGGGCGAGGCGATGATGGCGGCGGCGGCACGCGCCGCGGACGGCGCAGTCGCCCTGGTCGGTGTGACCGTCCTGACCTCCCACTCGGCCGGCAGCTACGCCGAGGCGGTCGGGCGTCCCAGCGTCGAGCTGGGTGGCGAGGTTACCCGGCTGGCCCGGTCCGCTGTGCAGGCCGGACTCCAGGGGGTGGTGTGCTCACCCCACGAGGTGGCGTCGGTCCGGGATGTTCTGCCTGACGCCGGCCTGGTGGTCGTCCCCGGCATCCGCCGGAGCGGCGAGGCCACGGGCGACCAGGTTCGGGTTGCCGGGGCTCGCGATGCCGCGCTGGCCGGAGCGACCCACCTGGTGGTGGGACGTCCGGTGCTCCAGGCGGCGGATCCTGCCGCCGCGCTCCGCGAGCTCCAGGAGGAGGCCGCGTGCGTGTCCTCCTGACCGCGCTGCTTCTGACCCTCGCGGCCGGTCGCCTTCCGGCCCAGCAGCCGGAGCTGGCCCAGGCGGCGGAGCAGGCCCGCCGGGCCTGGAACGCCCACGACGCCAAGGCGCTCGTGGCCGAGAGTCCTCGGCTCCTGGTCCAGCTTCC
>DASSML010000164.1:0-2293 GCA_035688895.1 Gemmatimonadales bacterium | reverse complement strand
CCGGGGGTTGAGCTCGAGGACCCGCCATTGGCCGTTCTTCAGGATGAAGTCGAGACCGTTGAGGCCGACGAGACCGGTCTCGGCGACCAGGGCGTCGAGCGCCTCCTCGATCTCCCGTCGGAGACGAGGCCGAAGCGTGAGCCCTCCGACCGCACCGCCGTACAGGTATGGTCGTCTGGGCCGGGGCGCCGTCCACTGCCGGTTGAAGCCCAGCACTCTGGCGTGGCGACCGTCCGCGAGAAACGTGGCCGACAGCGAGTCACCGGCTTCGAGGCGCTGGAAGTAATCGCCCCTGGCCGCTGATGCCGCCCCCGCGGGAAGCACTCCGGTGCCGCCCGCCGTGCCGGGCCGCTTCATCAGCCAGCCGTTCGGTCGAGCAGGCGGAGTGAGCCGAACCGCCGGATGTGGGATACCCAAGCGCTGGAGCAAAGGGAAGAATCGTGCAGGGCTCCGAACGGCGGCCAAGGCAGCGGGAGTGTTTCCGTAGAGCGTGCGCCCCCGACTCAGCCGTTGGATGAGCCTGGGGCGTCCTTCGAATCCGGAGCCGTACACCAAATCCGATCCCGGCGCCAGCGCGCGCGCGGCATCGAGTAGCCGAGCGGGGTCGATGCGCAGCGTACCGGGTACGCCGATAGGGCGGCTCGTGGACGACGCGGCCCTAGTGTCCCGATCGGCGAAGAGATCGAGCACCACGGGACGATACCCCGCGCGCCTGGCGGACTGCGCCAGGGCACGGCCGGAAACGGCCACGATCAGCAGGCGGGAGGAAGGGGACATCGCGGGCCTCGAAAGGTATCCGTGATGGGTGGGCTGTCCATGTCGCTCCAGGCGCTATATTGCGAATGCGCCGCCGCATCTCCCTCTCCACACGCAGAGACTGCGGCCCTCCGGGCCGGCGCGCCGCCGATCGGCAGCGCGTCCGGGGTGTCGTGCCGTATGTCCAGGAGGACCGTGTGAGCGTGCCGGAGTCGCAGGGTTCCCCGTTGCGGGTCGCCATCGTGGGCGCAGGGCCAAGCGGCTTCTACGCGGCCGAAGCGCTGCTCAAGTCGGGCCGGGATGTCCGGGTCGACATGCTGGAGCGGCTCCCCGCGCCGTTCGGCCTGGTTCGGTTCGGCGTGGCGCCCGACCATCCGAAACTCAAGGAAGCCATCGCGGTCTACGACCGCATCGCGCGCTCCCCGGGGTTCCGCTTCTACGGCAACGTCACCGTGGGTCGGGACGTCCCGGTCGAGGCGCTTGCCCAGGCCTATCACGCCGTGATCTTCGCTTCCGGCGCGGAGAGCGATCGGCGGCTCGGGGTGCCCGGCGAGGACCTGCCCGGGAGCTACACCGCCACCGAATTCGTGGGGTGGTACAACGGTCACCCCGATTACCGCGATCGGACCTTCGACCTCAGTCAGGAGGTCGCGGTCATCGTGGGCCAGGGCAACGTGGCGGCGGATGTGTGCCGGATCCTGGCCAAGACGGTCGACGAGCTTCGCCACACCGACATCACCGAACACGCGCTAGAAGCGCTGGCGGCCAGCCGGGTGCGGGAGATCCATGTGGTTGGCCGGCGCGGCCCGGCGCAGGCGAAGTTCACCGCCAAGGAACTGCGCGAGCTGGGCGACCTCGAGGATGCCGATGTGATCGTGGATCCCGCCGAGCTGGCGCTCAACCCGGAGAGTCTGGCCGAGTTCGAGGAGCGGCGCGGGGCCGCGGCCAAGAAGAACGTCGAGATCCTGCGCGACTTCGCGGCCCGGCCCGACCGCGGGCGCCGCCGGCACATCGTCTTCCGCTTCCTTCTGAGTCCGGTCGAGGTCGTCGGACAGGACCGGGTGGAGGGCGTCGTGTTCGAGCGCAACCGGCTGAGCGGACCTCCGTTCGAGCAGAGCGCCCGCGGCACCGGCGATCGGGTCGAGCTGACGGCCGGGCTGGTCTTCCGCAGCATCGGCTACAAGGGGACCGCCATGGCCGGAGTGCCGTTCGACGCCCGCCAGGGTGTGTTTCCCACCCGCGACGCCCGTATCATCGACGCCGCCGGCGCCATCGTGCCAGGACTCTACGCCTGCGGGTGGATCAAGCGGGGCCCCACCGGAATCATCGGCACCAACAAGCCGTGCAGCGTGGCCACCGTCGCCTCCCTTCTGGCCGACGTGCCGGCCGACGCCCCGCCCAAGCCCGGCGCCGAGGCGATCCCCGCGCTGGCCGGCAGCGACGGCCGCCGCGTGGTGAGCTACGACGACTGGATCGCCATCGACCAGGCGGAGATCGGTCGCGGCGCCCCGAAGGGCAAACCCCGGGAGAAGTTCAC
>DASSML010000163.1:0-4726 GCA_035688895.1 Gemmatimonadales bacterium | reverse complement strand
TTATAGTAGCTTACAGATGTCGATTCGGGTAATGTTCGGGTACGATTTTTGATTGAGAAACTGCAGGTGGTGCGGGGGAGGATCGGGGCCAAAACTCGAGGGGGGCCAGCCTAGCCAGCCCCCCTCAGGAGTCCGTTACCGCTGGGGACGTTCGTCTACTCATCGCGTTCATTCTTGTAGAGCCAGTACTCGGGGCCGGCGAGGTTCTCAGGCCAATCGTCGAGGTGGAGATCCCCGCGCCACGCCTCTACGTCGGCGGGCTCCCAATCCGCGTCCGGCGTGTCCCAGGGAAGGTCTCCATCGCCCTCCCAAGGCCGCCCATCCTGTAGGCTCATACTCCGCTCCTTCGGTGTCCCGGGGGCACCTGCGCCATTCTCCCGGAGCAAATGCCGGGCCGATTCCCGGGGTTCCCGTCGGCGGGCGTGCTGCCCGTCCCCGGCCCCTAACTATCGACCCGGTCCAGCGATTTCCGTGGTGGGGAGGGTCACGAGCCGCGCGCCCGGCCGATCACTTCCCCTTGTGAACGGAAGTGCGAGCAGAATGCGGCGGCGTCCGCATCCCTACCGCCGGCCAACGCGGTGGACTACAATTCCCCTCCGCCGGAACGGGACGTGGCGCAGTCCGGTAGCGCACTGCAATGGGGTTGCAGGGGTCGCGGGTTCAAATCCCGCCGTCCCGATGAAACAAAAAAGGCCGACCTCTCGAGGTCGGCTTTCTCATGGACAGTCCTTCGCTCGAGCCGGCATCCCACTCACCGCCGAGGCCGTATGCACCGTGCCGCACTCGCATCCGTCGTCCTGCTTCTCGTCGCTTGCCGACCCGATACGCCCGGCAGCGGCGCCGCCGGGAATGCCGGCGGCTTCGCGGTCGAGCTGGGTGTCGACACCACCGCGCTGACCCGGATGCCGTCAGGGCTGCGGTATCAGGATGTCGCCGTCGGATCCGGCGAGGAGGCCACCGCCGGCCGCACCGCCGTGGTGCACTACACCGGCTGGCTCCCCGATGGGAAGAAGTTCGACAGCAGCCGGGACCGGGGCGAGCCCTTCTCGTTTCCGCTCGGCGCGGGGCAGGTCATCGCAGGATGGGATCAGGGCGTGGCGGGCATGAAGGTGGGTGGTCGCCGCAAGCTGGTAATCCCGGCCGAGCTGGGCTACGGCGAGGCGGGCGCGCCCCCCGACATTCCGCCCAACTCGACCCTCGTCTTCGACGTGGAGTTGCTCCGGGTCCAGTAATCGCAGCCCACGTCACTCATCGTCGTCATGGTCCCGGTCCCGGTGATGCTGGCTGCCGGGCCGGACCAGGCTGATCGTGCCCTGGAACGATTCGAGCGTGACCTGGGCGCTGCCCGAACCGAGGGTGAAGTTGAAGCGCTTGCCCTTGCGGGTCTCGGTCAGGGTGACGGGGAAATCGGACTCGAACTCCCCGTTGAAGGTGGACACGGACACCGCGGCGCTGGTTTTCTCGTCCATGGCGAGCGTGATGTCGCCATTGTGGGTGGAGAGCGAATAGCGGCCACCCGCGTGCACCGGGCCGTCGTAGCTCAGGTCGCCGTTCACCGACGTGGCCGTGAGCGTGGTCGCGTCGGTGCCCACCAGCTCGATGCTGCCGTTCACCGTCTCGGTCGAGATCTCCCCGGAGCTGCGATGGACTTCCACGTCCGCGTTGACCGAGTTGGCGTCGATCCGCCCCTTGGCGCCGGTCAGCGACACCCCACCCTGCACCGACTTCACCGACACCAATCCTTCGCCGCCTTCGGCGGTCACGTCACCCTGCACCGTCTCCGCCGAAATCGATCCCCGGGCCCCGGCGATGGTGATGTCGGTATTCACGCCGGAGATGTCCAGCGCCATCCAGGCCGGCACGGTGAGTGTGATATCGGTGGACGACGGCGGTCCGCGGCGACCGGTGGTCCGGACACTCAGTGCCGTGGCCGAGCGCTCGATCTCCACTCGGCCGGGCCCGCCGGGGTCGGCCACCACCCGGACCGCGTTCTTGGCCCAGGTCTTCACATCCACGTCGCCGGCGAAGAGATCAACCTCGAGCCGCTGCCCCTTCTCGACGGGCACGGTCGAATCGATCTGCTGGATCAACGTCAGAGCCGCGAGGGCGGGCACCAGGGCGAACAGCACGAGAATGGTCCTTTCAGCTCGCGGCGGACACCAGCGACGCGGCCTGCCGCAGCAGGTCGAGCTTCTGTCGCATGGTCTCGGCGAGATGGGAGTTGAGATACGCATTGGCGGAGTCCGCCGCCACGGCCCGGCGAGCCTGCTCGATCGCCTGGTCGATGACACGAAGGTTCTGCTCCAGGACTCGCACCGTGGTGGTGTCGAGGCGTCCCCGGCCTTCCGCCAAGACCCGCTCCAGATCGGCCACGGCGGCATCGTAGCGGGGCGCCGCGCGGCGTTGCCACGACACCGGCGTTCCCAGGCCGCTGTCTGCCGGCGGCTGCGGGGAAACACTCGCGACGGGCGTGGCCGCGGAACCCGCGTGGAGCAGCCAGACCGAGCCTCCGGACAGGACCATCAGGGCGATCCCCGCCGCGAGCAGCTGCGGCAGCGAGAAGGTGAAGCGCCCCTGCGCCCCTGCGCTCCTGCGTCCCTCCGTCCGTGAGGTCGGGGTGGCCCCGATTCGCGCGGCGATGCCGGGCCAGAGATCGCCGGCGGGTCCGGTGGACTCGAGCGCGTGGGCCCGCGCCACGACCCGGCGCAGCTCGGCCAGAGTGGCGGAGCACTCGGCGCAGCCAGTCAGGTGGCTCTCCAGCTCGGCTCGCTCCCGGGGAGGCAGCTCGTCGTCCAGGTATTCCGACAATCGGTCGGTCCACACGTCGCTCATAGAATCCTCACTCACCGCTCGAGATGCTGCCGCAATGCCATCCGGGCCCGGTGGAGCTGTGACTTCGAGGTCCCGGCCGCCAGACCCAGCATGTCCGCGATCTCCTCGTGGCGATACCCTTCGACATCGTGCAGCACGAAGACCTGTCGAGCCCCTTCGGGCAGCCGGGCGATCGCCGCCTCCATGTCCACCGCGGCCTCCGGGGTCGCCCGCCGGCCGGGAAGCACGTCCAGCACCAGATCCCCCTCCACATGCCGCTTGCGCCGGATGCCGATCGTTTCCCGCCGGCTCAGCAGCACGTTCACCGCGAGGCGGTGGAGCCAGGTGCCGAAGGCCGACTCGCCGCGGAAGGTGCCCAGCTTCTGCCAGGCCCTCACGAACACGTCCTGTACCGCTTCGTCGGCCTCGTCGTCGCTCAGCATCCGCCGGACGAGTCCGTGGATCCGGTTGACGTGCCCCCGATAGAGCCGCTCGAAGGCGTGGGCATCCCCGCTGGCCGCCAGGGTCGCGTCCACCGCGTCGGAATCGGTTCGCAGGGTCGGTTCGTGCGGCAGTGCCGTCGCTCCAGCTCCGGGTGACCTCATCGTGGACCATTGGATCGTGCGATGGGCCAAAAGGTTGCTGTCGAAGCGGGGAAGGGGGAAGGGCGAAACGCGGAGGGGAGTGAGGGGCCCGCCGCTGAGCTCCAGCCGGGCTGGTGATCGGCCTGTAGCCCCCTAAATTCCCGGCCACCCTCTGCTTGGACCGCTCCGATGGCTTCCGCGACCCATACCATGCCCATCACCGCGCCTCACGGCACCACCCTCTCCTGCAAGGGGTGGCACCAGGAGGCGGCCCTCCGGATGCTGATGAACAACCTGGATCCGGCGGTGGCGGAGCGGCCCGACGAGCTGATCGTCTATGGCGGCAGCGGCAAGGCGGCCCGCAACTGGGAGTGCTACGAGCGGATCGTGGCCACGCTGCGCCGGCTGGAGAACGATGAGACCCTCCTGGTGCAGAGCGGCAAGCCGGTGGGGCTGTTCCGGACCCACGAGGAGGCGCCGCGGGTCCTGATTGCCAACGCCCACCTGGTGCCGCGCTGGGCCACGTGGGACGAGTTCCGCCGGCTCGAGGCGCTCGGCCTCACCATGTACGGCCAGATGACCGCGGGGTCATGGATCTACATCGGGACCCAGGGGATCCTGCAGGGCACCTACGAGACCTTCGCCGAGTGCGCCCGGCAGCACTTCGGCGGTACGCTTGCGGGGCGCCTGGTGGTGACCGGCGGTCTGGGCGGCATGGGCGGCGCCCAGCCGCTCGCCGCCACCATGAACGGCGCCGCCTTTCTCGGCATCGACGTGGATGAGAGCCGGATCCGGCGCCGGGTAGAGACCCGCTACTGCGACCGGCTCGAGACCGACCTGGGCCGCGCGCTCGTGCTGGTGGATGAGGCCCGCCGCCGGCGCCAGCCGCTCGCGGTGGGCCTGGTCGGCAACATCGCCGAGGTGTTGCCCGAACTGGTCCGGCGCGGCGTGGTGCCCGACGTCCTCACCGACCAGACCTCGGCCCACGACCTCCGCCTCGGGTACATCCCGGCCGGCCTCGACCTGGCGCAGGCCGCGGAGCTCCGCGAGCGCGATCCGGCGGACTACGAGACCCGGGTGCTGGACTCGATGACCGTGCACGTGCAGGCGATGCTCGACCTCCAGGCCCGGGGAGCGGTCACCTTCGACTACGGCAACAACCTCCGGGGACAGGTCGCCGATCATCGGGGGATGCGGGAGGCGTTCACCATCCCGGGCTTCGTGCCCGCGTTCATCCGCCCGCTCTTCTGCCGCGGGGCAGGGCCGTTCCGCTGGGCCGCGCTCTCGGGCGATCCGGCGGACATCGCCGAGACCGACCGCGCGGTGCTGGA
>DASSML010000162.1:0-3126 GCA_035688895.1 Gemmatimonadales bacterium | reverse complement strand
GTACTTCTCGTTGACGTCGGTGATCGGGAACAGGTCCCGGAAGACGCGCTCGAGCGAGACGTCCTGCCGGTCCCCGTGCACGTCGTCGGGCACGAGGAGGGTCTGGAACGCCGCGGTCTGGATGTCGAGGAGGTGCGGCATCGGCATGCCGCCCTCCCGCTTGCTGAACGTGATGACGGATCGAGTCTGTGGCATCAGATCACTCACCTTCGCGCGACGGGCGCGCAACACAAATGGCCCCAACGCGGATCCCCCGCCCACACTGGGCGGGGTGACCTACGGGGCTCGGCAGAATCGGGAACGTCCGAGAGCGTCGAGCGTGCATTCGTCTCACTGAAATAGGGTTTGAGCGCCAGGGCTCCGCGACGGAGCCGCGCCAACCCTACTTCAGCTCGACGACCGCGCCCTGCTCTTCCAGCTTCTTCTTGATCTCCTCGGCCTCCGCCTTCGAGACGCCTTCCCTGATGTTGCTCGGCACGTTGTCCACGGCGTCCTTGGCTTCCTTCAGGCCCAGGCTGGTGACCTCGCGGACCACCTTGATCACCTGGATCTTCTTGGCGCCGCCTTCCTTGAGGACGACGGTCCACTCGGTCTTCTCTTCGGCCGCCGGCGCCGCCGCGGCCCCGCCACCCGCCCCGCCCGCCGCCGGAGCGGCCGCCGCGGCGGCGATGGTGACGTTGAACTTCGACTTGAACGCCTCGATCAGCTCGGCCAGCTCGACGACCGTCTTGTTGCCGATCGCCTCGAGGATCTCTTCGTTACTCAGCGTGGTGGTGGCCATTGATCTCTCTCTCTCCGTCCCGGTTAAGAAGCAGCACTACGCTGCGCGCGAAGCGCCTCGAGGGCGCCGACCATCTGCGATAGCAGTCCGTTCATCACCCCGGCGAACTGGGCCATCGGGGCCTGGATGTAGCCCGCCAGCTGGGCCAGCAGCACCTCGCGGGGCGGCAGGTCCGCCAGGCGCTTGACCTGCTCCGGGGTCACCGGCCGCCCGTCCACCAGCCCGATCTTGATGGCCGGCTTCTCGAACTCCTTGGCGAAGGTGGTCAGGACCTTGGCCCCGGCCATGGCGTCCGTGCCGGACAGCACCAGCCCGGTCGGCCCGGCCAGATGCTCGTCCAGGGCATGCACCCCGTTGGCCGCGAACGCCCGCTGGGCCAGGGTGTTCTTCACCACCACGTAGTCGACGCCCGCGTGGCGGAGCCGCCGCCGGAGCTCGGTCATCCGGAGGACGTTGAGGCCGCTGAAGTCGGTCACGAACACGTTGGGCGAGCCCTTGAGGAGCTCGGTCAGCGACTCGACGGTCGCCTGGCGCTCGGTCTTGCTCATCGATACCCCGCCGTCTCGAGCCGGACCCCCGGCCCCATGGTGCTCGAAACCGTCGCCGAGCGGATATAGACGCCCTTGGCCGCCGACGGCTTGGCCCGGACGATGGTGTCCATGAAGGCAGTGACGTTCTCGGCCAGCTGGGCCGGGCTGAACGACACCTTCCCGACCGGCGCGTGCACGTTCCCGGTCTTGTCGACCCGGAACTCGATCTTGCCGGCCTTGATCTCCCGGACCGCCTTGGCCACGTCCATGGTGACGGTGCCGGCCTTGGGGTTCGGCATCAGGCCGCGGGGACCCAGCACCTTGCCGAGCTGGCCCAGCTGGCCCATGACGTCGGGCGTGGCGACGATGACGTCCGTATCCAGCCAGCCGTCCTTGATCTTCTGGATGTATTCGATCCCGACGAAATCGGCGCCCGCGGCTTCCGCCTCGCGGACCCGGTCGCCCTGGGTGACTACCAACACGCGAACCGACTTGCCGGTTCCGTGGGGCAGCACGACCGTGCCGCGCACGACCTGGTCGGCGTGGCGGGGGTCGACCCCCAGGTTGACGGCGACGTCCACCGTCTCGTCGAACTTGGCGAACGCGGCGCCCTTCACCAGGGTGACGGCGTCGCTGATCGGATACTCCCGCGTGCGATCGACCTTGGCGACCGCGGCCCGGAATTTCTTCCCTGTAGCCGGCATCAGTCGGTCACCTCCAGCCCCATCGACCGGGCGGTGCCCGCGATCATCCGCATGGCGCTGTCCAGGTCGGAGGCGTTGAGATCGGCCATCTTGATCTCGGCGATCTTCTTGACCTGCGCACGGGTGACCTTGCCCACCTTGGTCCGGTTGGGCTGGCCGCTCCCCTTCTCGATGCCCGCCTCCTTGAGCAGGAGGTTGGGCGCCGGCGGGGTCTTGGTGATGAAGGTGAAGGTGCGATCGGCGAAGATCGTCACCACCACCGGAATCACCATCCCGCTCTGGCTCTGGGTCCGGGCGTTGAACTGCTTCACGAACTCCATGATGTTCACGCCGTGCGGACCCAGGGCGGTGCCCACGGGCGGCGCGGGCGTGGCCGCGCCGGCCGGGCACTGCAGCTTCACCACGGCCTGGATCTTCTTAGCCATCTGGCTCCTCGTATCGGCGGACGCAACGGCGCGCCCAGGCCTGCCGCGATAACCCGCGCGGTCGCGGGATGAGTCGGAGGGGCGGACAGTCGGACCGAGCTGCGCGGGCGGGCCGAAACTACTGGCCGCCCGTCCGCCCCTAGTGCCCCCTCAACTGCAGATAGTCCAGCTCCACCGCGGTCGGCCGCCCGAACAGGCTCACCGACACCTTCACCTTCCCCTTGTCCGACAGCACCTCTTCCACGGTGCCGCTGAAGTCGGAGAACGGCCCCTCGGTGATCTCGACCACCTGCCCCACCATGAACGGGATCTCTTCCTTCGGCTCCGACTCGGTGACCGCCTCGGCGATGCCGAGCAGCCGGTTCACCTCGTCCTGTCGCAGCGGCTGCGGCAGCTTGCCGGTACCGACGAACTTGATCACGCCCTGAATGCTGTTCACCACGTGGAGCGCCTCCTGGCTCATCCCCATTTCCACCAGGACGTAACCGGGGTACAGCTTCCGCTCCACGTTGACCTTCTTGCCGTTCTTGATCTCGATCACGTCTTGGACCGGCACCAGCGCCTGCCGGATCAGCTTCTGCTCCGCCGGGCGGGGATCGTCCTCGATCCGCTTCTGGAGAAGGTTCCGGACCTTGTTCTCGTGGCCGGCCGTGGTCTGGATCGCGTACCAGCGGTATTCCATAGCG
>DASSML010000161.1:0-11141 GCA_035688895.1 Gemmatimonadales bacterium | reverse complement strand
TCGACGTGCTTGGCGGAGTACGCCGGCGGCCGCTGTCGTCCCGGACCGAGAAACCCCTCCAACACCCGGCGCACGTCCGCCGCATCGAGTCGCTCGACCGGATGCTCCTCCACCACGGCGCCGGTCCGGTCGTCGGTGTCCGTCGTGATCCCCAGACGGGCGACCGCGTAATACGTCTTGGCCTGGGCCTCGACGAACCGCGCGAGCCGGGTCGCCCGGCCGAGCAGGACGACCAGGAGCCCGGTGGCGAACGGATCCAGCGTGCCGGTGTGTCCCGCCGACCGGACCCGGAGCGCCCGCCGCACCCGCTGCACCACATCGTGCGAGGTGATGCCCTCGGGCTTGTCCACCAGCACCGCTCCGATCAGTCCGGCGACTCCCGGCGGATCTCCTGCAGCAGCTCGTCGATCCGCGCCGCGTGCTCCTGCCCCGGATCGAGCTCGAAGTGCAGCTCGGGCACCGTCCGGGTGGTCAGCGCCTTGGCCGCCCGACTGCGGAGGAACCCCGCCGCGCTCTGCAACCCTTGCAGCGCCCGGGTCCGCTCCGCCTCGGCGCCGGGCAGCGACACCATCACCCGCGCGTGCGAGAGATCGTTGGTGACCAGGACGCCGGTGAGGGTGACGAACCCGATCCGGGGATCGCGCACCTCGCCCCGGGTGAGCGCGTCGGCGATCACCTGGCGCACCGTCTCGGCGACCTGCTCCGGCCGGCGGGAGGAGCCCTTCACCGGAACTCCGTGACCGTGTCCACGATCCGCACCCCGTCCGCCTCCTCCACCGTGCGGTCGGCGGCACGGAGGACTTGCTCCACCACCGGCCGGGCGGTGCCGACCACCGCGCAGGCGATCTCCGCCCGCTGCCAGAGATCCTGATGTCCGGTCTCGGCCACGGAGACGTTGAGCGTCTTCCGCAGCCCGTTGGTGAGCGGCTTCAGCACCCCCCGCTTGTCCTTGAGCGACTGACAGCCGGGCAGGTGCAGATCCCAGGTCTGCACGGCGACGATCATGAGTGCGTCGAAGCCGCTAGCTTCCCGCCGCGCCGGCGCTCGCGCTGGCGGCGAGCGTCCGCTTGATCTCTTCCATCCGGAACGACTCGATCCGGTCGCCGACCTTGAGGTCGTTGTAGTTCTCGATCCCGATGCCGCACTCGAGCCCCTCGCGCACCTCGCGGACGTCGTCCTTGAAGCGCTTGAGGCTGGAGAGCGAGCCGGTGTACATGGTGACGCCGTCGCGGATGATGCGCGCCTTGGCGGTCCGCTGGATGACGCCGTTCCGCACCGAGCAGCCCGCGATGGTGCCCACCTTGCTCACCTTGAAGAGCTGCAGCACCTCGGCCTCGCCCAGGACGGTCTCCCGCTCTTCCGGCTTGAGCAGCCCCTCGAGCGCATTCCGCACGTCCTCCACCGCCTCGTAGATGATGCGGTAGGTCCGCACGTCCACCTGCTCCCGCTCCGCCGCCGCGCGGGCGTTGGAATCGGGCCGGACGTGGAAGCCGAGCACGATCGCGCCCGAGGCCTTGCCGAGCAGGATGTCGCTCTCGGTGATGGCGCCGACGCCGCGGTGGACCACGTCCACCCGGACCTCGCCGGTGCTGAGCTGGGCCAGCGCGTCGGCCAGTGCCTCGGCCGGGCCGCCCTGGTCGGCCTTGATGATGATCCGGAGGGTCGAGACCTCGCCCTCCTTGAGCGCGCGGCTGAAGTCTTCCAGGCTGGTGCCCTTCTGACTGCGGCGGTTCTGCGCCTCCCGCTCCAGCCGCTGCCGCTTCTGGGCGATCTCCCGCGCCTCCACCGCGTCGGTGACGACCACGAAGGTGTCGCCTGCCGCCGGCACGCCTTCGAAGCCGAGGATCTGCACCGGAATGCTCGGCCCCGCCTCCTTGACCGTCTTGCCCCGCTCGTCGTAGAGCGCGCGCACCCGGCCGGAGAACTTGCCGCAGATGAAGTTGTCGCCCACCCGCAGGGTGCCCTTCTGGACCAGGATGGTGGCCAGCGGCCCCTTGCCCGGATCCAGCGTGGCCTCGAGCACGGTGCCGTGCACGATCCCGTTGGGATTGGCCTTGAGGTCGAGGATCTCCGCCTGCAGGAGAATCTGCTCCAGCAGCGTGTCCACGCCGGTTCCCTTCTTGGCCGAGATCTCGGCCGAGAGGGTGTTTCCGCCGAACTCCTCCAGCACGACGTTGTGCTGCAGCAGGTCCTGCTTGACCTTCTGCACGTTGGCGCTGGGCAGATCGATCTTGTTGATCGCGACGATCATCGGCACGCCGGCGTTCTTGGCGTGGCTGATGGCCTCGATCGTCTGGGGCATGACCTGGTCGTCGGCCGCCACCACCAGCACGACGATGTCGGTGACCTGGGCGCCGCGGGCGCGCATGGCAGTGAACGCCTGGTGGCCCGGGGTATCCAGGAAGGTGATCTTCCGGTCGCCCGGCAGGGTCACGTGATAGGCGCCGATGTGCTGGGTGATCCCACCCGCCTCGCCGGCCACCACGTTGGCCTTCCGGACGTAGTCGAGCAGCGAGGTCTTGCCGTGGTCGACGTGGCCCATGATGGTGACCACGGGCGGCCGCGCCTCCAGCGACTCGGGCGCATCCTCGGTGGTGTCGGTCTCGACCTGGGCCGCGTACTCGTCCTCCCGCACCGCCTCGAAGCCGAAGGCCGAGGCGATCAGCTCGATCTGGTCGAAGTCGAGCCGCTGGTTGACCGTCACCATGAGGCCCAGCTCCTTGAACGCGAACTGGACGATCTGGGTGGCGGGCACCTTCATCGCGGTCGCGAGCTCGGAGACGGACACGAACTCGTTGACCCGGATCCGGGTCTTTTCCTTCTCCCGCTCTTCGGCCAGCCGGCCGGCCTGCAGCTCGCGGAACGACGGCTCGTCGGGGCGGCGCACGCCCTTCCGGCCGGGTCCCTTCATGCCCTGCAGGGTCCGCAGGATATTGGCCTGCACCGCATCCTGGTCGACCGAGGCCCGCTTGCCCTTCTTGCCCTTCTTGCGTCCGCCGCCCTTCTCGGCGTCGGGACCGAAGGTGCGGGCCGGCGGCGCGGTCTGGCCGGGCCGGGCAGGCGCGCCGGGGCGACTGGGAGCGCCGGTCCCGCGCTGAGCCGGCGGCGCGCTGCTGCTGAAGACCGGCTTGGGCCCGCCGCGCGGACTCGCGGGCGGCCGCTGAATCCGCGGTGGAATGAACGGCGCGCGGGTGGGCTCGGAGGACGCCGGGGCGCTGGCCCGCGGGGGCGCGGCCTCGGACGGCCGGCTCGCCGTCTCCTCGGTGCCGTCTTCCTCGGCTTCGGCCGGCGCCGGCGGCAGGTCCTTGAACAGGGCCCGGGCACGCTCCTCGAGCGACTGGGCCGGCACGGGCTCCTCGATCTCGACCACCGGCCGCTCCAGCTCGAGCGCCGCCAGCTCGGCGGCCTTCTCGACCTGGGCCTGGGCCTCGGCCTGGGCGACTTCGGCCGCGGTGCGCCGCCGCTTGGTCGGCTTGGCTTCGACCGGCACCGGGGCCGGCTCGGCCTTGACCGCCTTGCGGCGGCCCTTCTTGGCCGTGGGCTCCTCGGCGCTCTTCCGCTTTTCCCGCTCCCAGCGCACCCGGACGGCGGAGACCTGATCGGACTCCAGCGCGGACAGATGACTGCGCACGAAGATGTTCATGTCCTTGAGCATGCCGAGCAGGCGCTCAGGAGCGATGCCGAACTCCGCCGCGAGATCGTGAACTCTCGTCTTGACCACTCATGCCTCCATCAGCTGTGTGCGGTCGCCAGCTGCACCATGCCGCCGGCCAACGCGCGGTCCCGCACACCCACCGCCATGACCGGCGGCTTTCCCACCTGCGCGCCGATCGCGGCGGCGCCCGGTCCGGTCAACAGCGGGACCGCCTTCGCGGCCGCCAGCCGGACCACCTTGTCCATGGCGCGCGGGCTGGCGTCGTCCGCCACCACCACGCACCGGCACTTCCCTGCCTGCAGCTCTTTCCGCACCGCGTCCACCCCCACCACCACCGAGCGGGCCCGGTAGCCGAGTCCGATCAGCCCGAGCAGTCGGGCCGGGTCGGGCCGATCACCCATTCCCTCGCGCGGCCTCCTCGCCACCTTCCTCGGTCAGCTCGGCCAGGAAGCTCATCAGCTGGTCGGCCGCCTCGGGACTCATCCCCGGAATGCGGGCGATGTCCTCCCGCTCGAGGTCGAGGATGTCGTTGAGCATGCGATAGCCGGCGCTCTCCAGGATCGCGGTGATCTCGGGCGAGAGCCCCTGCAGCTCGTTGAGCGGCACCTGGGAGGCCATCTCCTCCTCGGGGGGCAGCGGCGCGAACAGCGGCCCTTCGCCGCCCCGCTCCAGCCACTCGCGGCTGGAGTAGAGATCGATCTTCCACCCGGTGAGCTCGCTGGCGAGCCGGACGTTCTGCCCGTTCCGCCCGATCGCGAGGGAGAGCTGGTCCTCGTCCACCACGGCCTGGATGGTCTTGGCCTCGGGATCGGAGAACACCTTGGCCACGCGGGCCGGCGCCAGCGCCAGCCGGGCGAAGCGTTCCGGATCGGGCGACCAGGGCACGATGTCGATCCGCTCGCCACCCAGCTCGTTCACCACCGCCTGCACCCGGGAGCCCTTGAGGCCGACGCAGGCGCCCACCGGATCGATGCTGTCGTCGCGGGAGATGACGGCGACCTTGGTGCGGCTGCCCACCTCGCGCGCGATGGCCCGGATCTCGACGATCTGCTGCTGGATCTCGGGGACCTCGAGCTTGAAGAGCGCCTTGACGAAGAGCGGATCGCCCCGGGACAGGATGAGCCGCGGGCCCTTGGGGGTCTCTTCCAGCCGCTTGAGCACCGCCCGGATGGTGTCGCCCTGGTGGAAGTGCTCGCGGTGGTTCTGCTCCCGGTAGGGGATGATCGCCTCGGCCTCGCGGAATTTGTTGAGCATGACGACCAGCTTGCCCCGCTCGATCTGCTGGACCTCGCCGGAGAGCAGCTCGCCGACCTTGGAGGCGAACTCGTCGCGGATCCGGGCCCGCTCGCCTTCGCGCACCCGCTGGATGATCCGCTGCTTGGCCGCCTGCACCGCCAGCCGCCCGAAGTCGACGAACGGGACTTCCTCCTCCAGCATGTCGCCGACCTGGAAGTCGGGGTCCTCGTAGCGGGCCTCCTCGAGGGCGATCTGCCAGCTGGTGTCCTCGACCGCCTCGACCACCTGGCGGAGACGCACCACCTTGATGGTCCCCTGCAGCTCGTCCACGTTGAGCTCGAAGCGCACGTTGGGGCCGAACTTCCGGACCAGCGCCGCCTGGATGCCGTCCCGCAGCAACTCGAGCAGGTCGGAGCGCTCCAGCTGCTTGGTGGTGGTCAGCTCGCGGAACGCGGCCAACATCTCGGTCGAACCTGCCATCGGTGTGCTCCTCGTAGGCGCGATCAGCGCGCCGTTTCGTCGTGCCCTCGCCGCTTGGTCACCGCGGCCCAATCCACTTCGAGGTGCGCCTCGCGGATCTGGTCCAGCGCCAGCGTCACCTCGGTCCCGTCCTCCCGGCGAAGCGTCACGTGCTCCTCGTCGGGGACGCCGCCGATCTCCACCACCCGGCGCCCGCCGAGTACGTCGGCCCGAACCCGAGCCCGGTGCCCGACGAAGCGGCGCCAGTGCTCGATCCATCTGAGCGGCCGCTCCAGCCCCGGCGACGACACTTCAAGGACGTAGCGGGGGCCGACCAGAGCCCTGGTTTCCAGGAATCGCTCGAGGGACCGGCTGATTCCCGCACAGTCGTCGGCCGTGACTCCCTGGCCGGGGCGGCTGTCCGGGCGGTCCACCCGTACCTGCAGGATGGGGCGCTCCAGGGTCCCGGTTCGCCGCAGGTCGGCCAGCTCGAAGCCGAGGCCGGCCAGATGATCGCGGATGGGAACGAGGAGCGCGTCGACAGACATTGGAGCGGAAAAAAAATGTGGGGGAACTCCCCCACATCAACAGTCGGCCCGTACAGGCGCCCCCGGGACAGCGAGGAAAAGCTACCCTCCTCCGCGGCCGACGTCAACGTCGAAAATGCCCATCAGCGCTCGGGCTGCATTCCCAGAAAAGCGACCATGCGGCCGTCTCGTCCCCCCGAGGCGCGGTGGCTGTAGAAGCGGTCGCGGTGGTGGGCCGAGCACCAGGTGGACTGGCTGATGCGGGTCACCCCGAGGCTGCCGGCCTGGTCCGCCAGGGTCGTGCGCAGGTCGAGGTGCCACGGCCCCGCGCCGGCGGCCGGGGCGCCGCAGCCCTGCATGACTTCAGAACCAACTTCATAGCATGCACCGCAAATGCCTACGCCGCAGTGCATTGCAAGATCAGCCGGATTAGCGCCGGACACCGCGCAGAGCTGCTCCACTCCGCGCGCCAGGATCCCGCCGGCGGTGCCGCGCCAGCCGGCGTGGAGCAGGGCGACCCCTCGAGGGGCCGCGAGGTAGACCGGAATGCAATCGGCCACGGTCACCGCGAGCAGGACGCCGGGGGTGGTGGTGACCCAGCCATCGATCCCTTCCACCTGGGTCCACCCGCGCCCGGCGCCCGCGGTCATCACCTCGACCCCGTGCACCTGCTGGCCCATGATCACATTGTCGAATTCGGAATAGGTCTGCCGAAAGGTCCGCCAGCGGCGCATGGTCTCGCCCACCGGCGATTCGCTCCAGAGGCCCAGGTCGAACCCCCGCCCCGGCTCGGCGCCGCGCCCCGTGATGCCCGCGACCAGCCCGGCCTCCGTCCTCCACTCCACCAGCTCGAACCGGGGCACCGGCCCGGGAGCCGGCACCTCGGTTCGGCTATCCATCCACTCGTTCGATCTCGGCGCCGAGGGCGCGCAGCCGCTCGTCGATCCGCTCGTAGCCCCGCTCGATCTGCCCGATGTTGTAGATGGTGCTCGAGCCGTCGGCGGCCAGCGCCGCCAGGAGCATGGCCATGCCGGCGCGGATGTCGGGCGACTCGACGGTGCCGCCCTTGAGCGGGCTGGGCCCGGAGATGACCGCCCGATGGGGATCGCACAGCACGATCCGGGCACCCATGCCGATCAGCTTGTCCACGAAGAAGAGCCGGGACTCGAACATCTTCTCGAAGACCAGGAGCATCCCCGAGCACTGGGTCGCCGCGACGATCGTGGTGGACATGACGTCGGCCGGGAACGCCGGCCAGGGCCCGTCCTCCAGCTTGGGCACGTGTCCGCCGAGATCGGGGCGGATGCGCCGCTCCTGGTCGGCCGCGACGGTGAGCCGCGTGCCTTCCACCTTGGGCCGGATGCCGAGCCGCTCGAGGCCCAGCAGGGTGCTGCGGAGGTCCTCGGAGCGGACCGGATCGATCCCGATCTCCCCGTTGGTGACCGCGGCCAGCCCGATGAAGCTCCCGATCTCGATGTGGTCGGGGCCGATGGTGTACCGCGCGCCGTGCAGCGGTTTTCCGCCCTCGATCGTGTACATGTTGGAGCCGATGCCTTCGATCTGCGCCCCCATCGCCACCAGAGCCCGGGCCAGGTCCTGCACGTGCGGCTCGCAGGCGGCGTTGCGCAGATGAGTGCGGCCCTTGGCCAGCACCGCCGCCATGAGCGCGTTCTCGGTGCCGGTGACGCTGGGCTCGTCAAGGAAGATGTCGCTGCCGGTGAGACCCTTGGCCTCGAGCTCGTAGCGGTCGCCCACCATGACCGAGGCGCCGAGCTGCTCCAGCGCCAGGAAGTGGGTATCCACCCGACGCCGTCCGATCACGTCGCCGCCGGGCGGCGGCAGCGTCACCGACCCGAACCGCGCCAGCAGCGGGCCCGCGAGCAGGATCGAGGCGCGGATCCGGGCGCACAGCCCGGGATCGAGCGGCTTGGGCCGGACTCCCCGCGTGTCGATCCGGACCGCGTTGGGGCCGGTCCACTCGGCGCTGGCGCCGAGATCGACCAGGAGGGCAAGCATGGTCTCGACGTCCCGGATGTGCGGGATGTTGTCGAGCTCCATCGGCCCGTCAGCGAGGACGGTGGCGGCGAGAATCGGAAGCGCGGCGTTCTTGTTGCCGGCGGGACGCACGGTGCCGCGCAACGGACGGCCGCCGCGCACGAGAAAACGAGGAGGCATGGCCAAAGCTGACCAGGGCCGATGCGCCCGTCAATGGCGTCGAGGGGGTTGCGGCCACTGGAGGACCCCTTTGTATTCAGCGAAGGCCGTGCGCACTCAGCCAGGAGGACCCGCCCATGGTGACACTCTCGATCCTGCAGGCCGCCGCCACCCCCGCGTGGGTGGGGCCGACGATGGCGATCTCCCTCGCGGTGATCGCGCTCTCCGCGCTCGGCATGGCGATCATCGTGGGCAGCTCGCTGGCCCGGCTCGCCGCGCAGCGAAAGAAGCTGGCCGCGCTGCTGGACAGCCTGCAGGAGGACGCGCAGCAGGCGCTGTCGGCGGCGCGTCGCCTGACCGAGCAGGCGCAGGACCTCATGGTGCTGGTGCGCCACGAGGCCGGGGCCTTCGCGGAGACCAGCCGGCGGGTCCGCCGGAAGGTGGTGCGCGGGGTCGACCGGGTGGAGGAGCGGCTGGCGGATCTGGAAACGCTCTACGACGTAGTGCACGACGAGGTCGAGGACACCGCGCTCGACGTCGCGGCCGCGCTGCGCTCGGCGCGACAGGGCAACGGCATGATCGGGCGGGTCCGCCGCCTGCTGGTGCCGAGCCGGCGGTGAATCGACGCCGACTCGCCTTCGCCCTGCTGGGCGTGGGACTGGTGTGGTTGGTCTGTCCCGCCTCCGCCCACGCCTGGACCCCTGGCACCCACATCTACCTCGGCGGATCGGTGCTGGCGAATCTCCAGCTCCTTCCCGCCACCATCGCCGACCTGCTTCGCATCTTTCCCTTCGAGTTCCTCTACGGCAACATCGCGGCCGACTCCTCCATCGCGAAGCACTACGCGCCGCTGGGACGTCATTGCCACTACTGGCACGTCGGGCAGGAGATCCACGACCTGGCCGAGACGGACGCCCTTCGGGCCTTCGGCCTGGGCTACCTCTGTCATCTCGCGGCGGATACCGTCGCGCACAATTACTTCGTCCCCCGCCAGCTCATGCTGACAAGCAGCACCGCGGCCGTGGGGCATTCGTACTGGGAGACCCGGGTCGAGACTCATCTCGGAGACGCCTACGCCCGTACCGCCAGGGACGTGATCCGCCTGGACCACAGTGACGCCGACGCCCACCTCGACCGGATCATCTCGCCCACGATCTTCAGTGTGCGGACCAATCGGCGGCTGTTCCGCGGGATGGTCCGTCTGACCGAAACTCAGAGCTGGCAGCGCGCCACCCAGGTGGCCCGGGAATACAGCCGCTGGCCTCTGGCCGATCCCGACGTGGAGCATCACCTCGGGCTCTCGTTCGACTATATGGTGGAGCTCCTCGCCGGGCTGGCCGTCACCGCCCACCAGCTCGATCCTTCGGGCGAGCGCCCGCTCAAGATGGCGAAGGAGCTGCGCCGTCGAGTGCTGCGCGACGCGGGCCGGCGCAACTCAGCCACGCTGCGGACCGAGGCGCAGGACCATTTCGGGTTGCCCGACCGGCCGCTGGCGCACTGGTCCCGCGCCGGCGACAAGCTGCCGTGGCGCGCCCCGGAGGGCTCCGCGCCTTCGCCGCGCGCGCTGGTGGATCGGACCGGCTGACCGCTCCGACGCTCGACCCCGGCGAGGTGGTCCGGCGGCTGGGACTGCTCCCCCACCCCGAGGGTGGCTTCTACCGGGAGACCTTCCGCAGTCCGGAGCTGCTGTCGCTTCCCGACGGACGGGTCCGAGCCGCCTCGACCGCGATCTACTATCTCCTCCCACCCGGCAGCTTCAGCGCCTGGCATCAGGTCACCTCGGACGAGGTCTGGCACCATTACGCCGGCGGGCCGCTGCGACTGTATCTCCTGGGCCACGGCGAGCACCGGCTCGACCCCGATCACCCGCAGGCGGTCGTCCCCGCGGGCGTCTGGCAGGCCGCCGAACCCGTGGGCGAGGCCGTGCTCTGCGGCTGCACCGTCGCGCCGGGATTCGATTTCGCTGATTTCCGGATGGCCGATCGCGAGGCATTGGCGAAGGCCTACCCGGCGGACGCCGAGCTGATTCGACGCCTCTCGCGATGAGAGCGCTGCTCCCGGCCCTCGCGCTGGCCGTGGCCGCGTCGCCGGTCGTCGCCCAGCTCCCCAAGGGTGTGGAAGTCGGTACCACCCCGGATCTCCCGAGCCGCGGCGCGGTCGCGTGGATCCGGGTGACCGCGGACAGCACGCTCGCGGCGGACACGCTCACCGGCGTGGATGGACAGGTCGAGGGGGAGCCGCTCCACTTCGAGGCCCGACGGGCGGGCGGCTATCGCGCACTCCTCCCGATCCCGCTCGAGGGCGGGGACACCCTCCAGGTCGAGCTGATGCTGCATCGCGAGACGCGGAGCGACACCGCCCAGGTCTTGCTGACCGTCGCCCGCGAGGCCTACCCGCGCGAGCGGCTGAAGGTGGCGCCGCGCATGGCCCGGCCCGACAGCGCCGCAGCCGCGCGGATCGACCGCGAGGTGGCCCAGGCCCGCGCCATCGCGCGCGCCTCGCATGCTACCCCTTCCCTCTGGGTCGGGGCGTTCCGCTTGCCGCGCCCGAGCCACATCACCAGTCGCTTCGGCGCGGCGCGGGAATTCAACGGGGAGATCACCAGCCGGCACCTGGGGACCGACTTCGCCGGCAAGGTCGGGGCGCCGGTGAGCGCGCCGGCGCGTGGAGTGGTTGCGCTGGTGGCGGACTTCTACCTGGCCGGGCACGCGCTGTACCTCGACCATGGGGGCGGGCTCGTGACCGGCTACTTCCACCTGAGCCGCACCCTGGTCGCACCAGGTGATACCGTCCTACCGGGGCAGCCGATTGGAGAGGTGGGGCGCACCGGCCGGGTGACGGGCCCGCATCTCCATTGGATCGCGAGGTACGGCTCGATCAACGTCGATCCGATGAGTCTGGTCGAGTTGCCGTGGTGAGAAGAAGGTGGCTCGGTGGCCCGCGAAGCTGCGTGGGACCACCCTCGCCACTTCGTCACCTCCCCACCTACCCACCTAGCCTCCGTGCCAGCACCGGCTGCACCCCCTTCGGATCCGCCTTTCCCTGACTCTTCTTCATCACCTGCCCGACGAAGAATCCCATCAGCTTGGCCTCACCGCCCCGGAAGCGCG
>DASSML010000160.1:0-3722 GCA_035688895.1 Gemmatimonadales bacterium | reverse complement strand
GGCTTTCCGGACCATGCTCCAGCCGCCGATGGTGAGCGCGATGACCGAGGCGCCGAGCCAGGTGGCCAGCCATTCGACCGGGGTGAGCCGAGTCTCGGCCGCGGCGGCGGCCACCAGTGCCACGGCCCCCATGGCCACCCCACCCCAACCGGGCACGGCGGTAAAGGCCGTGGCCCGCTCCATGGTCTGCCGGATAAAGGAGAGGTTGTCCATCGCCCGCGCGTGAAGCGCGGGGGGGTCATCGGCGGACGTGGGCGGCACCAGTCGGGGAGAGGCCATGGGCGCAGTATAAGGAGCGGACCTGACTCTAGCAAGTACTTTGTGATGCAAAGTGCTGCATGCCGACCCTCCTGCGTCCATCTCTCCCACCGCGATGACCCGACCGTACGGTTAGCGCAGCTCCGATGTGCACTGCGGGCACCGGGTCGCCCCGATCGGGATCGCCATGCGGCAGAAGGGGCAGTCCTTCGTGTTCGGTGCCGCGGCCGCTTCCGCCGGCTTGAGCTGATTGGCCGCCCGCACCAACAGGAACACGGCGAATGCGACGATGATGAAGCTCACCACACTGTTGATGAACACACCGTAGTTGATCGTCACCGCTCCCGCGGCTTTGGCCTCCGCCAGACTGCTGTAGGGCCCCGCTGCCTTGGCCCCATCCTTGAGAGTCACCATCAGGCTGGAGAAATCGACGTTGCCCAGCGCCAGTCCGATCGGCGGCATGATGACATCGTCCACCAGCGATTTCACGATCGTGCCGAACGCGCCGCCCATGATGAAGCCGACGGCGAGATCCAGCACGTTGCCCCGCATGATGAACGCCTTGAATTCCTTGAGCACGTCCGCGCCTCCGGAAGAAGGGAAACGGCAGGCCCGCTCTCACCATATAGCATGGGCGTGAGAGCGGCGAAAGAGGCGCTACGCGCCTCGGGCCGCCGGCTCGCTCTGCGGGCCGAGCGGCAGACGCAGCACCGCGCGGGCGCCACGCCCGCCGGGCCGCGGCATGAGGGCCAGCGCCCCGCCGTGCGCCTCCGCGATCTGTCGGCTCAGGACCAGACCGATCCCGGAGCCGCTGGCCTTGGTGGTGAAGAAGGGCACGAACAGGTTGCCCGAGTCGGGCAGGCCGTGGCCTTCGTCGTCCACGGTGACCTCCAACACGCCGGCCACCGTGCGCCAGCCGAGCCGGACCCCGCCGCCGGTCTCCAGGGCCGCGTCCACCGCATTGCGCACCAGATTGATGAGCAGCTGGTCGAGCTGGTCGCCGTCGGCGGTGACGGTGACGGCGACGCCATCCACGACTCCCACCGGCAGCCGGGTCTCCAGCGCGGCCACCCGGCGCACCCAGGTGCCGACGTCCACCGGACCCGGCTTCGGCTGGGGCAGCCGGGCCAGCCGGGCATAGGAGCCCATGAATCGGCCGAGCGCTTCGGCGCGACCTTCGATCACCTGGAGGCCGGAGCCGAGGTCCTGCTCCCAGTCAGGCGGGCGCGCGGGTCGCGCGGCCAGCGCTCTGAGGCTCCCGGCGATCGACTTGATCGGCGCGAGGGAGTTGTTGATCTCGTGTCCCAGGACCCGCACGATCCGCTGCCAGGCGGAGCGCTCCTCGGCGCGGAGTACGCGACTCAAGTCGGACAGCACGAGGAGCTGGTGCGGCAGGCCGTCTTGGCGGAAGGTGCCGGTCCGTACCTCCCAGCGGCCGGCACCGCCGGGAAAGGTGGCATCCAGGGTGCGGGGCGATTCGCCGTCGAGGACATGGCCGAGACCAACCGCTTCCGCCTGCCGCCCGAGCAGCCGCTCGGTGGGCTGACCCAGCAGCCGCTCGCCGCCGCGGTTCACCAGCCGGAGCCGCCGGCTCCCGTCGAAGGCGAAGACCGCGACGTCGATCTCCTCGATCACTCGCCGGAGCAGCGCGGTGGCCTCGAGCTCCCGGAGCCGCTGGCCCCGGAGCGTCTCGCTCAGCGCGTTCACCTCGAGCAGCGCCAGGCCGAGCGCGTCGTCCGATCCGGCGCCGCGCGCGCGGATCGAGTAGTCGCCCTCGCGCAGCGCGGCGAGCAGGTTGGAGATGGTCTGCAGCGGGCGCACGACCCTCTCCCGCAGCAGCGCGGCGCCGACGATCCAGGCGCCCACCGCGAACAGGGAAAAGGTGAGTCGCACTCGCAGGGGATGGTCACCGCTCCAGAGCAGCCCGCAGGCGACCAGCACGGCGGGAAGTCCGGCCAACAGCGCGCCGGTGAAGACTCGCGACTCGTGGCTCCGGGGACGGCCCCGGTCAGAGCCCATGGTGCTGAAGTCGGCGGTAGAGTGCGCTCCGGCTCAGCCCAAGCGCCTTGGCGGCCTGACTGACGTTGCCGCCGTGGCGCTCCAGCGCCTTGCGGATCAGCACCCGCTCGACCTCCTCCAGCGGCAGATCCTCCAAGCGGGTGGCCGCGCCCCCGGCGCCCTTGAGCCCCAGGTCGGCGGCCCGGAGCGTGGGACCGGTCGCCATCAGCACCGCCCGTTCCAGCGTATGGTCGAGCTCGCGCACATTCCCGGGCCAGGCGTGCGCCTCGAGCGCGGTGACCGCCTCGGGCTCGAGCCCCGCGATCGGCTTCCGGTAGCGCGCGGCGTACCGGCGGAGGAAATGCAGCGCAAGGGGCCCCAGATCCTCGCGGCGCTCCCGCAGTGGGGGCAGCCGAATCTCGATGGTGTTCAGGCGGAAGAGGAGGTCCTCCCGGAACCGTCCCGCCTCGACTTCGGCGCGCAGGTCGGCGTTGGTGGCGGAGAGGAGCCTGACATCGACCTTTCGCGCGCGCGAGGCGCCGACCCGCTCGACTTCTCCGGTTTCCAGAACGCGGAGCAGCTTGGCCTGCTGCCGGGGCTGGAGGGTCCCGATCTCGTCCAGCAGCAGCGTCCCGCCCTCCGCCAGCTCGAAGCGGCCGATCCGATCGGTGCGGGCGTCGGTGAACGCTCCCTTCACGTGCCCGAACATCTCGCTCTCGAAGAGGCCCTCGGAGAGCCCGCCCAGGTTCACCGCGACCATCGGCTTGCCGGCCCGAGGCGAGGCGGCGTGCAGCAGGCGGGCCACCACCTCCTTTCCGGTGCCGTGCTCGCCGGTGATCAGCACGTTGGCGTCGGATGGCGCCACCCGCTCCATGAGCTGCAGCACCGGCCGCATCCCGGGCGAGCGGGCGATCAGCTCAGGCGCTCCGTCGGCGCGGAGCAGCCGATTCTCGCCCTCCAGCCGGCGGCTCTCCCGCAGGGCCCGCCCCAGCTCGACCTGGGTCCGCAGCGTCGCGAGCAGCCGGGCGTTGTCCCATGGCTTCTCGATGAAGTCGCGGGCCCCGCGCCGCATCGCCTCGACCGCCTTCTCCACGCTGCCCCAGGCGGTCATCACCACCGCCGGCAGAGTGGGATCGATCCCCCGCAGCTCGGAGACGAGCTCCAACCCTTCCCGCCCGGTGGTAGTGTCGCGGGCGTAGTTGAGATCGAGGAGGACGGCGTCGAAATCGTGTGCCTGGACCGCCGTCAGTACCGCGGCGGGGGATGCCGCGGTGTCGATGGCGTACCCCTCGCCCTTGAGCAGGAGGCGCAGCGCCTCGCGGACGTCGGGCTGATCGTCCGCGACGAGCACATGGGGCGAGCCGGAGGGCGGAGGGGTCGGCAACGGGTTCCTGGCCGGGGAGACGGCCGGTAATCTAACGCCGCAGCTCGCGGCGACGGACCAGCTTGAGGCCGGACCAGACCTC
>DASSML010000159.1:0-2521 GCA_035688895.1 Gemmatimonadales bacterium | reverse complement strand
GAGTTCATGTACGTGTTCAATCCGGGCGGCACCATGACGGAGTCGTCGAACTACGATGCCGCTCCGCCGGTGCCGCCGGCCTACGGGATCTGGCGGAAGGTCGGCCCCAGGGAGTTCGAGGCCAAGTACGAGTTCTACGTGACCAAGGCGCCGGCGGCCTTTGCCGAGATCGCGAAGGGTGGCGGGTGGGGTCCAGCGGGCCGGGGGGTGTTCGTCGAGCGGATCTTGCTGTCGGAGGACGGCGGCTCCTTCACGTCGAAGATCAGGTACGACCAGTTCGATACGGCGGGGAAGCCGGCCGAGGGCGGGGGAGAGGCGACAGGACGGGGAGTACGACTGACGTTCTAGCGAAAGGCCCGGGGCGAACACCCCGGGCCTTCTTGTTTGGCGGAGGAAACTCCAGGGTCAGAACTTGACCGACGTGATCCACGGCGCCGATGCGGTGCTCCGGAGATTGAGGTCGGGCACCTTGGCCCGGAGATCGTCCATGTTCTTGATCTGTTCCTGCAGCAGGAACGCCTGGGTCACCAGCACGCCCGGGAAGATGACCTGCTTCTCGTTCAGCTGGCCGGCGATCTGGAGCGCCATCGTGCGGGTGACGCCGGCCCCGATCGCGCGAGGGTCGGTGGTGGCCGTCGCCTTCCAGGGACTGTCCTTCTTGGTCATCAGCTCGATGTCGGGATTGGAGATGTCGATGCCGTAGGCCGCCACCTTGGCCTGCAGCTTGTTCTCCTCGATCGCCGTCACGACCCCCTTCGTCACCTCGTCGTAGGGCGCGAAGATCGCCTTCACCCCGGGCTGCTTCTTGAGCGCGGCGCTCGCCAGCTTGGCGTTGTCCTTGGCCACGTCGTGGCTGAACTTGCCGACCGAGAACTTCTGGCTCCACTTGTGGTCGGTCACGAACTGCTTCCAGACCACGTCCCGCCGCTCGAGCGGAGCGATCACCATCGGATTGACGTAGCCGACCGGCGCCCCGTCGCCGATGTCCTTGGCCATCTGGGTGAGGACCAGCGTGGCCAGGCCCACGTCGTTCTGCGCGGTCTCGACGGCCTTGGGCGCGCAGTCGGCGACCTTGACGTCGTACACCACCACCGCGATGCCGGCATCGGTGGCCTGGTTGATCAGCGGGCAGAGCGTCGGCGAGGTGCCGTGGTCGACGATGATGCCCGCGACGCCCGACCCGATCGCGGTCTTCATGTCGGCCGCCTGCTTGTCGTCCTTGGCCTCGGCATCGTAGTGCTGCATGCTGAAGCCGATCGCGTCGGCCTGTTTCTTGGCGCCCTCGGTCCAGAGCTGGAAGTAGTCGCCGGCGCCGCTGTACTGGACCAGGGCGATCTTCACCGGGCCCTTGTCGAAGGGGGCCGGCTTCGCCGCCGCCTCGGCCCCGCCCGCCGGAGGGCTCGCGCCGGGTTGCTCGTTCGCTCGCTCCTTGGAACAGCCGAACACGAACAGGGCGGTGCTCAGGCCGAGACTCGCGGCCCTATGGATTCTCATGGGAGGCTCCCGTCATCGGACGTCCTCGGATTCTGGTCCACATCGTCCAGAAGAAGATTGCCAGGCCGACGGCCTGGGCCGTTCCGCCCGCCACCACGACCCACCGCAGGGCCAGGCTCGCGTTTCCAGGCCGGAGCAGCTCGCCCAGCACCCGCCCGGCGGTCCCCAGGGTCAGAAACCAGTACGCCACCTCGGCCAGCAGGGGACTGAACTGGGTGTCCTCCTTTGCCGGCCGAGGGAACATCCAGAGGGCCACGCCCAGGATCATCATCATGACGAAGCCGACGAGGATGGCGTGGGTGTGGGCGCTGATCCACCAGGGTGTCGGCCAGGCGCCCCGCAGCTCGCGCTGCGCCAGCATGTTGATTCCCAGGGCCAGACCGAGCAGGAGGAAACCGATCGCGGTCTTGAGGTAGCGTCGTACCAGTGGCGGCATGGCATCGACAAGCTACCACAACCCCGATCTTTCCGCCCGAGGTTATCGGGTGAGCAGCCCCGCGTCCAGAACGAGGCTCGCGCCGGTGACGAAGCGGGCCCGGTCGGAGGCCAGGTAGAGCACCGCCTGCGCCACGTCCTCCGGCTCGATCCAGGGAACCGGCAACAGGTTGCCCGCGGAGCGCTCGGCGATCTGCTGCGGGGTAAGACCTTCGAGCTGCGCGAGGCCGTCGTTCATCGGCGTGTTCACGCCGGTCGGGTGGATGGCGTTCACCCGGATGCCGTGGGGCGCGAGCTCGATGGCCCACGACTTGGTGAGGCCGGTGAGCCCCCACTTCGACGCGGCGTAGTGGCTCAGGCGTCCCATGCCACGAAGCCCCGCGACCGAGGAGTTGTTGACGATCACCCCGCTCTGCTGCCGGATCATGACCGGGATGACGCGCCGGGCGATGAGCCACGCCCCCTTCAGGTTGATGTCGAGCATCGTGTCCCAGGCCTCTTCGGTCAGCTCGTGGGCCAGCCCGTAGGCGCAGATCCCGGCGTTGTTGAACAGGATGTCGATCCGGCCGAAGCGGGAGAGCGCGAGCTCCAC
>DASSML010000158.1:0-4558 GCA_035688895.1 Gemmatimonadales bacterium | reverse complement strand
CCCTCGGTAAACGGACGGCTCTCGATCACCCCATCCACCCGGGCCCGCACTTCGACCCTCTTGATCGGCTGCACCTCCCCGACGAACTCGTAGCTCAGGGGAAGCGCACGAGGCGCCACCGTCACCACCCCGACTTCAGGGGGCGGCGGCGCCGAGGGGGTGGCTCCGCTATCGTGGCACCCGGCGGCGGCCAGGGGCGCGAACAGGACGGCGAGTATAGGCAGCAGCCGGCCCCGGGCCGGCCGAAACTCAACGGGACTCACGTGGGTTCTCCTGTGGAACTCGGAACGGCCAGGAGGCCGTGATCGAGGAGCGCCGTGATGGCGCCCCAAAGCTCATCGGGCGAGGAGGAGCGGGACTCGAAGCCCTCGTAGCAGCGGCTCGCCTCGGCCACCCCGACCAGCATGGCGGTGATGACCCGGGCGGCGTGAGGGCCGGAAAGCCGGAATTCCCCCTGCTGGGCGCCGGCCTCGAGCACTCCTTCCACGACCCGGCGCCAGCGCTGGCCCAGCTGCTGAAAGAGGGTCCGGGTGCAGGCTGGAAAGGCGGCCCGCTCGGCCTTGACTACCAGGCCCAGCTCGACGCTCCCGGGTGCCCACATGAACGCCCAGTAGCGGTCGAGCAGCAGGTGGAGCAGGTCGCGATAGCTGCCGCGGTGACCGGCCAGGAGGGCCTCCTCGCCCTCGACGAAGCGGGTGAAGCGGTGGTGGATCACCGCCTCGAACAGGTCGCCCTTGGTGCCGAAGTAGTGGACCACCAACCCCGGACTGACCCGGGCTCGGCGGGCGACGTCGGCGATGGTGGCGCGCTCGTAGCCCATCTCCGCGAACACGGCGAAGCCGGCCTCGAGGATCTCCCCGGGTCGGGAAGCCGGGCGTCGCTGCCAACGGGGCTGGTCGGGGGAGGGTTCGGAGGGACTGGAATTCGTCACACTACGCCTTTATTTATACGGTCATTTAACAAGCATGCAAAGATACCAGCATCCCATGGGCAAGCAAGCGGGTCTGCAGTTATACGGTCGAGTGGCTGTCCGGCGGCGAACCCTCGCCCGTTGGGCCGGGGCGCTGGCCCTCATGGCCAGCCTCGGTTGCGCCCAGGCCTCCAACCTGATGGACCCGCTTGGCCCCCGGTTCGCTGCCGACTATGCAGCCGGCCCGGACACGGCGGGGGCGGCCGCGGCGGTCCGGGTGGTCAGCTTCAACATCCGCTTCGCCGAGGAGATCGACCGGGCCACCGAGATCCTCGAGCGACCACCTCTCGCCGGGGCCGACCTGATCGCGCTGCAGGAGATGGACGACCGGGGCGTGGACCGGATCGCCCGCGCGCTGCACCTCGACTACGTCTACTACCCCGCCACGGTCCACCCGACCACCGGCAAGCTGTTCGGCCCAGCGATCCTCAGTCGCTGGCCCATCGAGCGCAGCTGGAAGGTCATTCTCCCGCACCCCAGCCGGACCCGGGGCCAGCGCCGGACCGCGACCGCCGCCGTGCTCCGGATCAGGGGGGTGCCGGTGCTGGCCTACGCGGTCCATCTCGAAACCCCGGTCCAGATCACGCCCGGCGAGCGGGAGGATCAGGCCCGGACGATTCTGCGTGACGCGGCGGGCTTTCCGGGTCCGGTCGTGATCGCGGGGGATTTCAACGGGGAAGGGATTGGTCTGACGCTGCGGAGGGCCGGGTATCAATGGCTCACCGAGGGAGTCGGCCCGACGGTGTCGTTCTTCAACTGGGACCACATCTTCGTCCGAGGGCTCCCGCCTCCGCGCGATGGTCCGGCGGCCGGCGTGGTCAGGCGCATCGACGGGGCGAGCGACCATCACCCTGTCTGGGCGCTGCTCGGGTGGACGCCGGCTCCGGTCAGCCCGCCCACCGCACCCCGAGCCGTCTCCCTTAGGATGGACCGATAACCTGCGGCCCCCTGGCCGCCGACTCATTTTCCGAGGACGAGGTTATGCCCGAGGCGCTCATTCGCGAGGCCCGGCTTCGGCCGGAGCACGCCGACAGCTACCCCGAGATCGAGCCGGGCGTGTGGACCCCGGCGGCCGGTCTGGCCCGCCTGGTGCTGGACCGCGGACTCTACCGGCGGGCCCCCGGCACCAAGGGCGACCGGCCGCTCCCGGGAGAGCATTTCGAGTTCCGGGGCCCGTCACTGCCACCCGAGAGCCGGCCCGGCGGCCGCAGCCGGCAGACCGACATCGCGGTCACCCAAGCGGAGCACGAGCTGAAGGCGAGCCAGGGGCGACTGGAGGATGAGTTGGGGGCGGCGGAAGCGGGGCTGGATGATGCTCGCGGCCTGGACCGACGGTTCGAAGATCTGGAGCGGAGAGACGAGGAGCTGCGCCGTGCGGCCAGGGAGCCGATCGGGCCGTCGGTCCCACCCGAGCAGCCCCCGTCAGCGCGCCCCGGCCGAAAGGGGAGGCGACCCTCCGGCTGAATCCGCCGGTTGGCCGCCGCCGGAGTCGGATGGCGTAGGTGCCGGCGCGCCGTCGGCGCTGGGGTGCCAGGTTCCGCCGACACTACCGAGCCCACTCCCACCCATCGGACCGAGCTTGTCCGATGTCCTGGCATAGGCGTCGTTCGCGGCTTTCCGAGTCAGTCCCAGAATGGCCACCAAGCAGGTCGCGACCAGGGCGATGAGGAGTACGTACTCCATCAACGCCTGACCGTTCCGGTTCTTGGCGAACCAGGGATGCCGCATGTGCACTGCTCCGATCGGTGGCCGGGGAGTTGGGCGGAGGGCTGGGATAGCACGCAGGGCCCAGCCGGGCACCGGCAGGGTACGTGCCGCGGTGGGCCGGATCTTGGGAATCGGATGCTATGTAACGGCGTGACTGTGAGTTACATCGCTCAGTAGCGGGCCGGCGCGTCCCGGTGTCACCCGCCGGCTCGGCCGCACCCTGCAGGAAGACTCTTAAACAGCGAGAAGATCCATCTGGTAGTCGTCGGGCGTGATGAGGATGTCTCGGTCCTGCACGACGACGTTCACCTCGCTCCGCACCCCCGCGACGCCGGGCAGATACACACCCGGCTCGACCGAGAATCCCACTCCCGGCAGCAGCAGGCGGTCGTCGTAGGTCTCCGTGTCGTCGATCGGCGGGCCGAAGCCGTGGATGCCGGACCGGTCGATCGAGTGGCCGGTACGGGAGACGGTGTGCTCCAGGTGGCCGGCGTCCGCGATCACCCGCTTGGCCGCGGCGTCGGCCTCCGCCCCGCGCACCGGAGTGCCGCTTCGCAGCCGTTGACGCAGCAGGTCGAGCGCCGCGTCCCGGGCCCGGCGGACGACCTGCCAGAGCTCCGCATCCCGCTCGTTGGGCGCCCCGATGGCCGCCATCCACGTCTGGTCGGCGTAGATCCCCCCCGGCTCCCTGGCCCAAAGATCCAGGAGGAGAAGCGCGCCCCGGGTGATGGGCCGGCTCTCCTCCGCAGTCGGCTCGTAGTGGGTGCGCGCGGCGTTGGGGCCCCAGCTCACGCTCGGACTGCCCTCGGTCAGCAGGCCGGCGCGATCGAAGCGCTCCCGGATCCAGACGGCCACCTCATGCTCGCTGATCGGATGCTCGCCGGCGGCGGCGGCGCCGGCCCGCGTCAGCGCTTCCCGCGCGATCGCCGCGATGGCGGTGGCGGCGCGCCGGTGCGAGGCGACTTCCTCGGCCGTCCAGACCGAGCAATACCGGGTCACCAGGTCGGCCGACGGCACCAGAGTCGCGCCGAGCGATCGGAACCACTCGGCGACACCGGCAGGCACGCCATCGAGGTACGGGATCGCTCCGTTGGGCGAGATGTCCACCGCGAGCCGCTTGCCTCGGATCAGAGAGCCCAGCTCCTCGGCCAGTGTCTCTCGCCGCACCCACACCCGCTTGGTCCATCGGCTCGGCCATCCGCGCCAGAGCTCCGCGTCCACCGCGTGGACCAACGCGATCGGGGATCCACTCCGGGGGATGAGCACGAAGACTCTGCGGCTCCCCACGATCTCGCTCCCCAGCACCGCCGAGGCGATGGGATTGCGGCCGCGGAAGTCGAACAGCAGCCAGCCGTCCACCCCCGACTCCGCGATGAGGCCCTGCAGCCGCTCCAGCTCGCCCGGCCCGATCACTGGCCGGTCGGGGCCGAGGCCGCCGCGCGCACCGCCGGGTCGAGTCGCTTCGTCTCCACGTAGTAGTTCTCGTCCACCCGGACGCCACCGGCCGGCCCGGCCGGCAAGGCCGTGGTCTGCCAGTCGGCGGTGGGCTTCAGGGCGAGGGTGTCGCCCGTTTCGGCGACGACCCGAACCGGCATGGCGAATTTGGGCACCACATTGCCCCAGCGGTATTTGAGCGTGCCCCCGTCACTGGTGTACTCGAACACCGGGACGCGCGTGGTGGTGAGGTACTGGTCGAACACCGGCTGCAGATCCATCCCGGACTTCTGGCTGAAGAATTGTTCGACCGCCCGACCGCTCGTGACCTGATGGCCGAACCGCTCGCCCAGGCCGCGCAGGATGGCCCGCCAGGTGCTGTCGTTGCCGACCACCTGGCGGATGGTGTTCAGCAGGTTGCCGCCCTTGTAGTACTTGTCGGCGGAG
>DASSML010000157.1:0-8687 GCA_035688895.1 Gemmatimonadales bacterium | reverse complement strand
GCGCGATGGCCTGGTGTTCGTGTTCGCCTGGAACACCGGGGTGATCATCTACGACGTGGGTAACGGGATGGCGGGCGGCTCACCCACCTCGCCGGTGGAAGTGAGCCGTCTGGTGACGGGTGACGCCGGCCTCAAAGCCGGTCCCTCGGTGCACAACGGATGGTGGTTCCACAATCCGGTGACGCACGAGGCCCGATACCTCTTCGTCGGGCAGGAGGGGCCAGGGCTTCTGGCCGAAGGCTCGAGCGGCGACATCCACGTGGTGGACGTCTCCGACCTGCGGCATCCGGTCGAAGTCGCGTTCTTCCACCTCGACGATGCCGGCACCCACAACTTCTGGATGGACGAGGCCCACCAGATCCTCTACGCCGCCTACTACAACGGCGGCGTGGTGGCGCTCGACGTGTCCGGCACCCTCGAGGGCGACCTCAGCGATCGCCTGCTGGCCCAGGTCCGGCCCGGCGGCGACGGCAACACCTATGTCTGGGGAGTCCAGCTCGCCGGCGGCTCGCTCTACGCCATCGATATGCTGAGCGGGCTCTGGCAGCTGGGGATCACGCTCCCCTAAGGCGTGCCGCCCGCCGCGGGCCAGCGGTTGTTCTCCCGGCGGACGTCCGGATAGACGCTGTCGGGATCGATGGTGACCCCGTTGACCTTCTTCGGCCCCGGAACGATCGCGACGAAGCGATCCCCCTGGAACCAGATCTCCGCCGGCAATTGAAGTCGCGTCGTGCTGCCGTCGTCGAGCAGGAGCGCCAGGTCCACCGGCATCGGAATCCCGCCCAGATTGCGCAGCACGATCCGCGACTCCACCCCCGACGAATCGGCCAGCGCTACCGAATCCACCGCCTGATCGAGCTGGGCGGTGGTATAGAACCAGGCCCGCCAGAACCAGCTCAGGTCCTCGCCAGACGCATCCTCCATGGTGCGGAAGAAGTCGGCGGGTGTGGGATGGCGATACGCCCACCGGCGGAAGTACTCCCGGAAGGCCGGGTCGAAGCGCTCCGGTCCCAGCACCTGATCCCGGAGGAGCCTGAGCGCCAGGGCCGGCTTGTCGTACGCGGTAGGGCTCACCAGGTTGTCCGGCAGCTGATCGGCGAAGCTCATGATCGGCCGCTCGTGTCCGCTCCGCGCCATCAGCAGGTAGTCCCGGACGCTGCCGCGGTGCTCGGGCGGCCGGCCGAACCGGTCGATCCAGTCGTAATAGTTGATGAACTCGTTGAACCCCTCGTCCATCCAGGCGTACCGGCGCTCGTTGGAGCCCACCACCATGGGGAACCAGGTGTGGCCGAACTCGTGGGTGGTGACGCTATAGAGCGTCTCCGGGGTCGGGCGGTTGCAGAAGACGATCATGGGGTACTCCATCCCGCCTTCGACGCCGCGGATGTTGCTGGCCACGGGGTAGGGATAGGGCGCCCACTGGGTGGAGTAGTACTCCAGCGCCTGCTTGGCGTAGCGGGTCGCATCCTTCCAGAGCGGGGCCGCCGAGGGCGGGTAGAAGCTCATGGCGAGCGTCCGACCCCGGTTCACACCGACCGCATCCCAGATGAACGTGCGCGACGCAGCCCAGGCGAAGTCGCGCACGCTGTCGGCGGTGAAGCGCCAGGTCAGCGTCCCGAACTCCGTCCGCGGGCGCGAGGCGGGATCGGTCACCTCGTCGGCGCCGCGGATGACCACGGTCGTGTCGCCGGCGCGCGCCCGGGCCAGCCGCTGGCGCTGCGTGGCGGTGAGCACCGTCTCGGGGTTGCGGAGGGTGCCGGTCGCCGCGACCAGCATGTCGGCGGGCACCGTGAGGCTCACGTCGAAGCTGCCGTACTCGAGATAGAACTCGGCCTGGCCGTAGTACTGCTCGGTGTTCCAGCCGCGCACGTCGTCGTACACCGCCAGCCTGGGGTACCACTGCGCCACCTCGTAGGTGGTGCCGCCGTCGATGTCCTCGATGCCCATCCGGCTTCGGTTGGGCCCGAAGGGGAACGACCAGCCGAGGTCGAGGACCCGGCGGGAACCCGGGGCGAGAGGCCGATCGAGGTCCACCCGCATCACCGTGCCGTTCACCAGGTAGGTGAGGGGCACCGCGGCCGCCGCGCGGCCGCGGGTGGCAGCCGAGGGGGTCGTCACCTTGAGGATGCGCACGCCACCATCGGCCCCGCCCTCGCCGTAGCGGCCATGCTGGTCCATCACCCGATGGCCGCGGCTGTCGGTCCGGAAGAGATTCTGGTCCAGCTGCAGCCAGAGATACCGCAGGGTGTCGGGAGAGTTGTTGTGGTAGGTGATCCGCTCCTCGCCGCGAAGGGTGCGCGCCGACGTGTCGAGCGTCGCGCGGATCATATAGTCCACCCGCTGCTGCCAGTAGTCGGGCCCCGGTGTCCCACTGCCGGTGCGGATCGTGTTCGGCGCGGGCAGCTCCAGCCGGCGGAAGGCCGACGTGTCCGGTGCGCCCCGGACGGGATCGAGGGGCTGCTGAGCGGAAACGCTCGTCGTGACCAGCAGCAGCGGCCAGACCGGAAATCGCATGCGGGCTCCGTGCAGGAGGAGGAAACCGATGCCGGTGCAGTCTAGCCCGGCCCCCCACCATACGTCAGGGTGCGGATATATTCTTCGCGCTCAATCAGGGAGGCAGGGATGAGCATGCTCCGATCGGGCTGGACCGTCCTCGCGCTGGCACTGGTTCCCCCCGCACTCTTCGCGCAGGACGCAGCCCGGGTCGCCTTCGACAGCGCCTCGCTGGCCTGGGACGCGGGCCGATATCCGGAAGCCCTCGGCCGGCTGGAGCGCCTGCTCACCGGGCCGAGCCGGGACACCTTGCGACGCCCGATCGCGCTCCTCACCGGCGAGTACTATCGGACCATCGAGCTCGCGCCCGACGGTCAGGACCTCGTCTGGAGCCGCGATGGCCGCCGCCTCGCCTTCGGAACGGCCGTGGCGGAGGTGCCCCGGACCATCGTGCTCCGCTTCGGTGATGACGGCCGCGTCACCGGCGCCGACACGCTCCCGGGCCGCCGGGCCGTCTTCTCTCCCGACGGCGGCTCGATCGCCTACCTCGGGACCTCGCCCTCGGCCGACCTCGACTCGGCGCGCAGCCTGCTGGCGGCTACACCGGACGGCGCCGGCTCGGACGGCGCCCGCCGCCGCCAGGAGCAGCAGGCCATCGTGCGGCGACTGGAGACCGGCGCGGCCAGGGTCGTGGTCCGCACGCTGGCCGACGGGCGCGAGCGGGTGATCGAGACTCCCGGCCTGGGCGGACAGGCGCTCGTGTTCGCCGGCGACGGCGCGGAGGCGGTCCTGCACCTGGTGGCCTCGGGACAGGACGGCGCCCCGCGAGTCTATCGGATGGCTGAGGCCGGCGCCGAGCCGCTCGCCGGCGCCCCCCCGGTGAGCACGGTGCCCCTCGCCGGCGTGGGCGGCCGGATGGTGTACCAGACGGGCGACACGGCGATCGCCATCGTCACCCCCGACGGCAAGGCGACCACCTACGCCGGCGCCAGCCCCGCGATCTCGGCCGACCACCGCACGGTCGTGTACGTCGGCGAGGAGCAGGGGTCGGAAACGATCATGCTCCTCACCCTGGGCGGGCTGCCCCGGGCCGTGGCGCGCACCACCATGCCCCTGGCCGGCCCGGCTGTGAGTGCCGACGGATCCAGCGTGGTGTTCCAGGCGATGCCGCGAGAGGACTGGGAGCTCTTCGTCGTGGGGGCCGACGGCGGGGCACCGCGCCGTCTCACCCACGAGATCCAGCACGACATCGATCCCCAGTTTGTGGGAAGGGGTGGCAACCTGATTCTCGCCGTCATCGGGGAAGGGCGCCACCGCCGGAGTTACCTGTACGACGCGGCGAGCGGGGAGCGGACCCGTCTCTTCCACAACAACACGGTGCGCACCGTAGCCCCGGAGTACGAGTGGGCCGTCCGGCCCGACGGCGGCGCGGTGGCGATCGTGAGCGATCGCGACGGCGATACCGTTTCGCCGGAGCAGGGGGTTTACCTGACGGACCTGGTGCGCACGGTGGGCACCGAGGAGCTGCTCGACCGGGTCCGCACCGCGGCCCGCAAGGAGCGCGACCTCCGAGCCCGGGGCACCGCGATGTTCGCGCCCATCGCGGAGGCGGTCCGGACCGCAACGCGCGAGGTCTCCTCGGACCGGATCTACCGCTACGCCTACACCCTCTCGACCTTCGACTCCCGCTTCATCACCCAACCGGGCAACGCCAAGGCGATCGACTACCTGCAGGCCCTTCTCCGGAGCTGGGGCTACGAGCCGGAGCTGCAGTGGTTCGAGCCCCGTCCCGGGGTGCGCTCGGCCAACGTGGTCGCCACCCTGCGGGGGACGACCGATCCCGACCTGGAGTACGTGGTCGGTGCCCACTTCGACTCGGTCGAGGACGGCCCCGGCGCCGACGACAACGGCTCCGGAACCACGCAGCTGCTCGAGGCCGCGCGGGTGTTGGCCCGGCGGCCCCAGCGGGCGACGATCAAGTTCGTCTGGTTCACCGGTGAAGAGGCGGGGCTTCGGGGGAGCCGAGAGTTCGTCCGCCGCGCGGTGGAGGCCAAGGAGCGGGTCCGCGGCGCGCTCAACAACGACATGCTCGGCTGGATGAACGACAATCGTCTCGACAACACGATCCGCTACTCCAACGCGGGCCTGCGCGACGTGCAGCACGCCGCGGCCTTCCTGTTCAGCGATCTCATCACCTACGACGCGCACTACTTCAAGTTCACCGACGCGCACTCGCTCTACGACGGGTTCGGTGACGTGGTCGCCGGGATCGGCTCGTACCCCATCCTGGGCAACCCGCACTATCACCAGCCGCACGACGTGCTCGAGACGGTGAATCAGCGCCTGGTGGCCGAGGTGGCGAAGACCACGATCGCCTCGGTGATGCTGATGGCGTCGAGCCCGTCGCGGGTGGAAGGCCTGCAGGCGAGTCCGGTGCAGGGAGGCGGGGTGGCCCTGACCTGGCAGCCCGCCGTCGAGCAGAAGGTACGGGGTTACCGGGTCCGCTGGACGCCGGTTGCGGGCGGGGCCGAGCGCAGCACCGTGGTGACCGCCGCGTCGGCACGGATTCCCGCACCGGCGGCTGGCGGTGTCATCGGCGTGCGTGCCCTCGGTGTCAACGGTACCGAGGGCTGGGACTGGACCACGGTCGCCGTGCCCTCGGCGAGCCCTTAGAGCCGGGGTAGCGTCACGCCCCGTTGCCCCTGGTACTTTCCCGCCTTATCGGCGTAGCTGGTCTCGCAGACATCGTCGTCGTCCGCCTCGAAGAAGAGGACCTGGCAGATTCCTTCGTTGGCGTAGACCCTTGCCGGCAGCGGGGTTGTGTTGCTGATCTCAAGTGTTACGTGACCCTCCCACTCGGGCTCGAACGGCGTCACGTTGGTGATGATCCCGCAGCGGGCGTAGGTGCTCTTGCCGACACAGATGGTGAGCACGTTGCGGGGAATCCGGAAATACTCGACCGAGCGGGCCAGGGCGAAGCTGTTGGGTGGCACGATGCAGACATCGCCCTGAAACTCGACGAAGCTGCGGGAATCGAATTCCTTCGGGTCCACTACCGCGCTCAGGACGTTGGTGAAGATCTTGAACTCCGGCGCGACCCGCATGTCGTAGCCGTAGCTGGAGACGCCGTAGGAGATGGCCTTCCGGCCCTGGGCGTCGGTCTGACGGACCTGGCTCTCGACGAAGGGCTCGATCATGGCGTGCTCCCGCGCCATGCGGCGGATCCAGCGGTCGGATTTGATGGACACAGGATTCCTCGTCGAAGCACTGCGGGGCGGAGCGCCGGGGGTGGCGTAGGCGATGAACGGCGGGCAATATAGCCGTCCCGGCAGGCGGCCGCGCGGCGTTTCCATCGGGTTGAATCCGATGTCTAACCGCGTTAGCTTCCACGAGATAAGTGAAAAAATTCACGAAAGCCGAGGCCCATGCTTCAGCCGTACGTCCCGATCCTGATTCTGGTCGTGTTCGTCATCGCGAACGCGGTCCTGATGCTCGGCATTTCCCACCTGCTCTCGAACTTCCGCCGCACCGCCGTCAAGATTGCGCCCTATGAGTCCGGCATGCCGGTGTTGGGCAATGCCCGGGAGCGGTTCTCGGTCAAGTTCTATCTCGTGGCCATGCTGTTCATCATCTTCGACATCGAGACGGTCTTCATGATCCCCTGGGCCGTGGCCTTCCGGCAGCTGCAGGAGCTCGCCGGACTGCTCATCATCGAGATGGTCGTCTTCATCGTGATTCTCGCGGTGGGGTACGTCTATATCTGGAAGCGGGGAGCGCTGCAATGGGATTGAGCAATCCCGCCACCGAGAACCAGGCCGACGAGCTCACCACGGTCTCGTCGATCTCGCCCAACTGGGTCACCACCCGACTCGACTTCCTCACCAACTGGGCCCGGGCCAATTCGCTCTGGCCGATGCCGTTCGGCACCGCCTGCTGCGCCATCGAGTACATGGCCACCGCGGCGAGCCGGTTCGACATCGCCCGGTTCGGCATGGAGCGGCAGAGCTTCTCGCCCCGCCAGGCCGACGTGCTGATCTGCGCCGGCCGGCTGCCGTTCAAGCTCGCGCCGGTCATCCGCCGGATCTGGGATCAGATGCCTCAGCCCAAGTGGTCGATCAGCATGGGCGCCTGCGCGTCGAGCGGCGGCATCTTCGACAACTACTCGATGGTGCAGGGAATCGACACCATCATTCCGGTGGACGTGTACGTCCCCGGCTGCCCGCCGCGCCCCGAGGGGCTGATGTACGGGATTCTGCTGCTGCAGAAGAAGATCAAGGGCGAGACCATCGCCGACGACTCGCTCCGCCAGGAGCACCTGGTCGGCCCGTCCGGTCTCTTCCTCCCGCCGGAGAAAGTGGACGAGCTCTCGGAGCCGTTCGGCAACTCGGTGTCCCAGACGAGATCGGCATGAGCGCGGCCGTTGCCGACGCCCGGACGACCGTCTCGCCGTCCGTCGCCGCGCTGCGCGCGCAATTCGGCTCCGCCGTCGAGCGGCATCTGGTCTCTTGCGGCGACACCATCGTCTACGTGTCCCGGGAGCAGAGCCACGACGTGCTCGCCTGGCTGCGGGACGATCCCGGCCAGCGCTTCGACTACCTCACCGACGTCACCGCGGTCGAGTATCGCGATCCCGAGCGCCCGCTCGAGGTGGTCTACCAGCTGCGGGCCCTGTCCCGCCGGGCGGATCTGCGGGTCAAGGTGGCGCTCGACCAGGCCGGCCCGCTCGAGGTCCGCTCGGTGGTGGACCTCTGGCACGGCGCCGACTGGCTGGAGCGGGAGGTGTTCGACATGTTCGGCGTGACCTTCACCGGGCATCCGGACCTGCGGCGGATCCTGATGTGGGAGACCTACGCCGAAGGCTATCCGCTGCGCAAGGATTTCCCGCTGCGCGGCCACTTCAGCCGTGCCGAGCAGACCCGCCAGGCGCTCGCGGCCAATCCCGAGGCCCACTACTCCCTCGAAGAACTCTCCATCGCCGACTCGTTCCACGAGCTGCCCGCCGACATGCGCGAGCGGCTGCAGCGGGGCGAGCGGGGCTACCTGAGATGACCCTGCGCACCGTCGACATGGCGCTCGCCACCCCCGGTCTCGACCGGGAGGGGCGGCCCACCCGTGTTCCCCTCGGCGTCGAGGCCGGCGCGCCGCCGGGCTACGACGACGACTTCGGCGCCGAGCACATGCTGGTCAACATCGGGCCCCAGCACCCGGCGACGCATGGCGTGCTTCGCCTGGTGCTCGAGCTCGAGGGCGAGGTGGTGCAGCGCTGTATCCCGCACCTCGGCTATCTCCACTCCGGCTTCGAGAAGCTGGGCGAGTACCGCCAGTACAATCAGATCATCCCGCTCACCGACCGCACCGATTACCTCAGCCCCATGGCCAACAACGTCTGCCTGGCGTTGGCGGCGGAAAAGCTGATGGGGATCGAGTGTACCGAGCGCTGCCAGGTGCTCCGGGTCGTCGCCTGCGAGATGAGCCGGATCATCTCGCACCTGGTCTGGCTTGGCACCACCGGAATCGACCTGGGCGCCTTCACCCCGTTCCTCTGGTCGTTCCAGGAGCGGGAGCGGATCTACAACCTGCAGGAGATGTGGACCGGCGCCCGTCTCACCACCAGCCTGACGCGGGTGGGTGGACTGATGGCCGACATCCCCGACGGGTTCGAGGAAGGGCTCCGTGACTTCGTCCGCACCTTCCCCGACACGCTGCGCGAGGTGGACACCATGTTCACCCGCAACGCGATCTGGATCGGCCGGACCCAGGGCGTGGGGACGCTCACCGCGGCCGAGGCGACCAACTACTCGCTGTCCGGCCCGATGCTCCGCGCCAGCGGCGTGGACTACGATGTCCGCAAGGACCGGCCCTACCTCGGCTACGAGACCTACGACTTCGACGTACCGGTCGGGGAGCACGGAGACATCTACGACCGTTACCGGGTTCGGCTGGAGGAGATGTTCCAGTCCAACCGGATCCTGGAGCAGGCGCTCGACCGGCTGGCGGGCCTCCGCGGCGCGCCGATCAACGTGGACGACCCGCGCGTGATCCTGCCGCCCAAATCGCGGGCGATGAGCGACATGGAAGCCATGATCTTCCATTTCAAGCAGGTGATGGAAGGAGTGAAGCCGCCGGTGGGCGAGGCGTACATGGGGGTGGAGAATCCCAAGGGCGAGCTGGGCTATTATCTCGTCTCCGACGGC
>DASSML010000156.1:0-10880 GCA_035688895.1 Gemmatimonadales bacterium | reverse complement strand
GGCCGACGCGATCGTCGCTTTCACTCGTCACGACTCCTTGTTCGAGGTCTGTGCCTTGGCGGCACCATCGGGGCGCACCAAGCGGAGCGCCCGGTATTGCAAGTCCCTTGCCACTTCGTGAGCCGGCCGTCCCGTGCGCCGAGCCACCGCGGCGACGTCGTCGTACTCGGGCTTGACCTTCGGGCCCCCGGGCGCGTCCAACACCTTGACCCGCACCCGCATGCCGTCTCCGGCGTCGAGCTCCAGCTCCTGGCGTCCGAGCGTCAGACGCTCCACGACGTGGCGCCGGATGCCGGCGGTGGTGCTGTGCCGGAAGAGGGCATCGGCGACCGCATCGGCCTCGCCGGGGGACACCGTCACTTCCACCCGAAACCCCGCGCGCCCCTTCTTCATCTGGGTGGCCCAGAGCTGGACGTCCAGCGCGCCGGCCGCGAACAGCGCCTCCCGGAGCGGGTCGAGATACTCCGGACTCAGGTCGTCCAGGTCGGTGGCGAGCAGGACCACCTCGCCCGCCTCGAGGACCGGCTCGGCGACGATGAGCCGCAGCGCGTTGGGATAGCCCTCCGGATTTCGTCCGCCGGCGCCCCATGCCCCCGCGCCCAGCGCGCGCCATCGGGCCGGCGGCGGTCCCGAGGACAGCACGCGCAGGAGGACCGCACCGGTCGGCGTGGTCGCCTCGCCGATCACCGGGCCGTTCGGGCCGACCTCGAGTCCTTCGAGCAGCACGGCCGTGGCCGGCGCCGGCACCGGTATGACCCCGTGGGCCGCCCGCACCCAGCCGGTGCCCAGGGCGATCGGTCGGTGGTAGATCCGGGTGAGACCAAGGCGCTCGAAGCCTTCGATCGCACCCACGATATCCACCAGAGCGTCCACCGCGCCCACCTCGTGCAGCGCCACCGAGGCCGCAGGAACGCCGTGGATCCGGCCCTCGGCCTCGCCCAGAAGGGTGAACGCGCGAACGGCCCTCTCTCGCACCCAGGGCGAGAGTGGCGCCCGCTCGAGCATCGCCAGCAGCTCGCCGACGTGCCGGTGCGGTCCGTGATCGTGGTGGTGATGATCGTCGGGATGGGAGTGGTGCACCACTTGTGGGCTTGCCAGCTCCCGCGACCCGTCGGGGAGGACCACGTCGACCTTGGTCGCCTGTACGCCCGCCCGGTCTACCCGGGCGAGCTCCACCCGGACGTCCGGAAAGCCCAGCCGTGCCGGAAGGCCTTGCAGCCACTCAGGATCAGCGCCGGCGGCGATCAGGGCGCCGAGGACCATGTCTCCGCTGATCCCCGCGGCCGGGTCTAGGATGGCGAACCGACGTTCCAACATAGACTTAAAATATCGCCCGACCCCTGCCCCGAAGGCAAACCCGGGGCACCGGCCCGCCTTTCTCCTCCCGGCTACTCGCGATAGAGCCAGCCCGCCCCGGTGTTGAACACCACAACCCGCTCCGAGGCGCGAATGTCACCCCGCTCGCGCAGCCGCAGGGCGGCGGCGAGGCTCGCTCCACCTTCGGGGGAGAGGTCGAGGCCCTCGAGCCGCGAGATCTCCGTCGCCAGGCGCGACAGTTCCTCGTCGCTCACCGCGACCGCGCCGCCGCCCGACTCCCGGATGCCACGGAGCATCAGCGGTCCGCCCAGTGGCGCAGGAACGCGCAGTCCGCTCGCGACGGTCCAGGGATCGGGCCAGGGCTCGCACTGGTCGGCGCCGCGGGCCACAGCCTCGACGACGGGCGCACAGCCGGCGGACTGCACCGCGTAGAGGCGAGGCATCCGGCCCTGGACCCAGCCCAGCGCCAGGAGCTCGGCGAAGGCGAGCCACATGCCAATCAGTCCCGTGCCCCCGCCCGCCGGATACACCACGGCGTCCGGCAGCTGCCATCCCATCTGCCGCGCGATCTCGAGACCGAGGGTCTTCTTCCCTTCGATCCGGTAGGGCTCCCGCAGGGTCGCCATCGGAAAGGCGCCGGTGTCCCGGGCGAACTCGAGCGCGCGGCGACCGCAGTCGCCGATGTGGCCGTCGAGCAGCTCGAGGTCACCTCCGAACCAGCGGATCTGGCTCAGGATCGTCGCCGGGGTCGTGGCGGGCGCGTAGATCCGAGCGGGCCGTCCCGCCCGGGCAGCGTACGCCGCCAGGGCCACGCCGGCGTTGCCGGCCGTCGGCACCACGAAGGCTTCCGCTCCGCCGAGCACGGCGCGGGTCACCGCCATCGCGAGGCCCCGCGCCTTGAAGGACCCGGTGGGGTTGGTGCTCTCGTCCTTGAGCCACAGCGCGTCGTAGCCGAGCGCGGCTGCCGCCCGGTCGAGCCGGAGCAGCGGCGTGTCGCCTTCGCCCAGGGTAACCGGCGCCTCTCCGTCCGTGAGCGGAAGGAAGCGGCGGAACCGCCACATGCCGTGCCCGCGATGAATCTCGGCCCGGTCGGTCAGGGTGAGCCGACGGTCGGGGTAGCGCACCAGCCACGGCTGTCCGCAAGCCGGGCACACCGTGGGCAGGCCCTCGGGCTCGCCGCGTGTGCCGCACGCGGAACACTCCAGATGCCAGTCGTACCGCGTCATCGCCGTCGCTCCTCCAGTTCTTCCAGGCTCCGGGGCCAGTCCTGCTTGAGCAGCCGGGAGAGGCCGCGGTCGGCCAGAAGCCGCCCGCCGGTCTGGCAGGCGGGACAGTAGTTGGTCTCGTTATCGGCGTACCGGATCCGCTGCACCGGACCACCGCAGCGCGGGCAGGCCTCCCCGTAGCGGCCATGGACGGCCATGCCGCTCCGAAACGCGGTCACCTTCTCCGGAAACCCGTCGCCCGTCTCCTGCCGCAGGCGATCGGTCCATTCGGTCAGCACCGCAACCGTGGCCTGGTGCAGCCGCACGATGTCATCGTCACTCAGGCGAGTGGTGAGCTGCAGCGGGGAGAGCCGCGCCCGATGGAGGATCTCGTCCGAGTACGCGTTGCCGATCCCGCTGAAAAGCCGGGGATCGGTCAGGGCGCGCTTGAGCGTGTGATTCTCCAACCGGAGCCGCTCCGCGAATTCGGCCGGCCCGATCTCCAGGGGCTCGAGTCCTCCCCGCGCGAATTCGGCCAGGCCTTCCTCCCCCCTGACCAGGTGGAGCGAAGCCCGGCGCTTCGTGCCCGCCTCGGTCAGCACCACCGAGCCCGACGGAAAATCGAAGGCCGCGAGTCCGATCTTCCCAGGTGCTCGGCCACCGCGGGCCGCCCAGCGGAGCCGCCCGGCGATCATCAGATGGATGACCACGAACCGCTCATGCTCAAGCGCCCACACCAGCCGCTTGCCCATGCGGCGAAGCCCGGTCACCCGGCGGCCCACGACGTCGGCGACTGGAGGGTCCACCGACCGAAGCACGAAGGGGCTGCTGAGCCGGATGGCCTCGAGCGGCTGGTCCAGGATCCGCCGCTCCAGGGCTTCGAGATACACCACGACGTCGGGCAGCTCGGGCATCGTGGCGCGACCTGCTCAGTTGGGGTTGTTGAGGTGGTTGAGGATGCGTTCGGCGAGGCGGGAGGAAAAGCCGGGCACCGTCGCCAGCTCCGACGCACTCGCCGACCGCACGCCCGCGAGGCTTCCGAACCGCTCCAGCAGGCGTCGCCGCTTGGTCGGGCCGACCCCGGGAATGTTCAGCAGCTCGGACGTAATGGTGCGCTGGGTCCGTCGCTTGCGATTGTACGCCAGACCGAAGCGGTGGGCCTCGTCCCGGGCTCGCTGCAGCAGGCGCAGCGAGCCGCTCCGGCGGGGTAGTCGCAGGCTGTCCGGGCGACCGGGCAGAAACACCTCCTCTTCCCGCTTGGCCAGGCTCACCATCGGGATATCGCCCAGGCCGAGCGCGTGCGCGGCCTCCAGTGCCGCATTGAGCTGGCCCTTGCCGCCGTCGATCACCATCAGGTCCGGCAGCGGCTTGGCTTCCTCCCGCCGCCGGGTCAGGTAGCGAGTCACCACCTCCTGGATAGCGGCGAAATCGTCCTGCTGCCCGAGGCCCTTGATCTTGAACTTGCGGTACTCGGCCTTCTTGGGTCGCCCGGCCTCGAACCAGACCAGCGAGCCCACCGTATCGCGGCCCTGGTTGTGGGAGATGTCGATGCAGATCAGACTCCTCGGCACCGCGCTCAATCCCAGGTCGCGCCCGAGCGCGTAGACCGGGTCTTCGGCCCGTTCCTCGGTCTCGAACGATTCGATGCGGAGGCTCTCCAGCAAGTGCCGGGCGTTGGCGTCGGCCAGCTCCAGCCAGCGGAAGGCCGTGCCCCGCTGAGGTACGGCCCAGTCCGATCCGGGAAGCAGCTCCCGCAGCGCGTCCCAGTCCTCGGGAGGGAACGGGACCACCACCCGCCGGGCCCGATCCTCCGCCGGCACGTAGTAGCGCGCCAGGAACGCGCTGAGGACGGCGGGGTCGGCCTCCTCCTCCAGGTTCTCCAGGAAGCGGTGCTCCCGCCCGACGACCCGGCCCTCCCGCACCCGGATCATCACCCCGACGGCGTCGTCGCCGTCGCGCGCGTACCCGACCACGTCCGCGTCGCCGGTGCCGATCACCTCCACACTCACCGGCTCTTCCAGCTTCTCCAGCCAGCGCAGCGCGTCCCGCAGCTCCTTGGCCCGCTCGTAGTCCTCCCGCTCGCTGGCGGCGAGCATCGCGTCCCGGACCCTGGTGCGGAGGTCGCCGGTCTTCCCCTCCAGGAACTGGAGGACGTCGTCCACCATCCGGCGGTAGTCCTCCATGGGCTGCCAGCCGACGCAGGGCGCCTTGCAGCGGCCGATGTGGAAGTCGAGACAGGGGCGCTCGCGGTGCTCGGTGGGCAGATCGTCGTGGCAGCTCCGAACCGTGTAGAGCCGTCGGATGATTGCCAGCGTCCGACGGAGCTGCCCCACATCGGTGTAGGGGCCGAAGTAGCGGGCGCCGGGAATGTTGCGACGGCGGGTCACCAGCACTCGGGGAAAGGGCTCGTTGACCGTCACGGCGATGGACGGATAGCTCTTGTCGTCCTTGAGCCGGACGTTGAACCGTGGCCGGTACTCCTTGATGAGGTTGTTCTCGAGGATCAGCGACTGCGCCTCGCTGGCGACGACGATCGTCTCCACGTCCGCGATGAGCCGCTGCAGCAGCTGGTTCTTGGCGCTGTCGGCGAAATCGGTCGCGAAGTAGCTCCGCACCCGGCTCTTGAGCCGCTTTGCCTTCCCCACGTACAGGACGTCTCCCGCGGCATCCCGCCACAGGTAGACCCCGGGTCCGTCGGGAAGGGTATCCAGCTTGCGCTGCAGGGGTTCGGGAAGTGCGGGGAGCGTCATACGTGACTGAAAGCTAACGGCCTGCTCCGGGAGGTCCTCCCCGCCGGGCAAGGCCGAGCCGACCCAGCAGCCGGGCTGACTCGCTGATGCCCATCGCCGCCGTGAGACCGAGGTAGACGATTCCGAATACCCCCAGGACCGCGACGGCGGCCGCCACCGGATGTCCCTCGACCGCCACGGTCGTTCGGAGGGCCCAGGCGGCCGCAGCCCCTACGCCCGCGGCGGCCCAAAGCCTGGCGGCGTGGGCGACCGGGAGGCCGGTGTGACCAATCCGCGCGTTGAGCGCGCGTCGGAGGAGGAGGAACTCGATCCACCCCGCGATTCCCGCCGATGCGGTCAGGCCCGCGGCCCCCCAGCGCGGCTCCAGGCCGAGTGCCTTCGGCAGGGGCAGCGCGAAGAGGTAGCCGAGGCCGATCGTCAGGGCGACCCGGAGAACGGCGTAGCGGAGCGGAGTTCTGGTATCGTGCAGAGCGTAGTAGGTCGAGGCGTAGAGCCGGCCCATCGTCGAGGCAAGGAGACCGACGGCGGAGCCCGCCAGAATCGCCCACACGTACACCGTCATCGCGCGGGTAAAGGCGCCCGACTGATACAGCGCCCCGGCCACGACGTCGCCCAGCGCGAGGAAGGCCATCGCCGAGGGTACCACGAAGAAGGCGATCTGCCGCAGGCCGCCGTCGAGGCGGCCGCGCAGGTAGCTCGCGCGCTCGCTCTCGCTGCCGACCGCGCTGGCCATCGCCGGAAGCTCCGCCGCCGAGACCGACATGCCGAACAGGCTCACCGGGAGGGTGTAGATCACCTGTGCGTACGAGAGCCCGGCCACGGCTCCGGTCGGCAGCAGACTGGCGAGAACGGTGTCAACGTAGGCGCTGATCTGGACTACGCCGCGTCCCACGAAAACGGGCCCGAAGTTATGCAGGACCTCGGCAACCGCGGCCGAGCCTCGTGCCAGCCGGGGTCGGATTCCTTCGAGCAGACGCCCGACGGTCGGGAGCTGCACGCCGAGCTGCAGCAGGCTGCCGAGCACGGAGCCCCAGGCGGCGATCTCGGCCAGGTGGTAGGCGGGCGTGCCACTGCCGAAGACGATCAAACTGGCGATGATCGCCAGGTTCCACAGGACCGGCGCGGAATAGCTGAGGAAGAACCGACGGTGGCTGTTGAGGACACCCAGGCACCAGGCCGACAGGACCAAGAGCCCGGCGCCGGGAAAGAGGATCCGTACCAGTCGGATCGTGACCTCGCGCTTCTCGCCCGTGAACCCCGGCGCGATCGCGGCGATGAGCCACGGGGTCAGCAGGATTCCGACCAGGACGAGCACCGCCGTGGCCAGGCCAAGGAGCGCCGCGATCGCCGACGCGACCCGGCGGGCCTCGGCCTCGTCGCCCCGGGCCCGGAGGCCGGCGTACACCGGAATGAACGAGGCGGACAGGACGCCTTCGCCGAACAGGTTCTGCAGGAAGTTGGGGATGCGGAACGCCGCGTTGAACGCGTCCGCCGCGTCCGAGGTGCCGAAGTAGTGGGCGAAGACCCGGTTGCGGACCAGCCCGACGATCCGGCTCAGCAGGATGCCGGCCGCGACCATCACCGCGGGGCGGGACGGACGAGGCTCGGCTGCGGTCAGGGACGGTCGGGGGGCGGCAGGGTGGACCGAGACGACGGGTCGGCCAGCAGTCGCTGCAGGAAGGCGTTCTCGTCCTGGAGCGACTGGACGCTGCGGGTCAGGTCATCCACTTCGGCCTCGAGCAGATCCACCTTCTTGGCCAGCTCCGCGACGCCCGGCGGGGTCTCCTGGGGACCCTCGAGGCGTCGAGCCAAGGCTCGCCCGATCGGCGAGTCCACCACGATCCCCATGATGGGAATCAGCAGCGCGACCAGCAGGATCAGCGCGATGATCGACATGGGTCGAGTCTAAGACGGGGCGCCCGCCCCTTCAAGGGCGCCGGCATACCACTGCTCCATCGCCCCGATGAGCTCGTCCACCAGGCGCGGTCCCTCGCGCGCCAGGAATGGGGCCACCGTCAGCACCCGTTCCTGCGGCTTGCCCCCGGGCTGGACAGCGGTGCGCGCCCGGCCGATCTGGCCCAGCTCCGTTTCCTGGCGACGCTTGAGGTGCTGGATGAGCTTCTTCTCCAGGTCCTGGGTGCCGGCCACGGCCTGGTTGCGCACCCCTTCCACCGGGCGCGCCAGGGTGGGGTCGATCTCCACCGCCCCGCGCGATATGGTCTCGTAGTCCCGCTCGATCGCGGCCCGGAGCGAGGCCAGGGCGCCGGTCACCTCCGGAGGAAGCTGCGAGCGGACCAGCCGCGCCTCCGGAACGCCGGGCGGCCCCATCAGCTCCTCCAGCGTGACGCCGAACTTCTCCAACGCGCGGTCTACCCGGGGCTCGACCATGACCCCGGACCAGCGCGGCATCGGCATCTGCCGCTCGACGCCCAGGCGGTGGTAGACCGGGGGCGTGTAGAGCAGGTACTTGAGCTCACCAGGGCCGCCGAGGTAGGCGACCGTAGGCAACACGGCGCTCTCCACCACCGGCCGGAGCAGGACGTTGGGTGAGAGCCGCTCCGGCTCGCTCTCCGCGATCCGGCGCAGAGCCGGGAGGTCGAACCGCTCCCGGCCGCGTCGGGTCACGAAGCCGCCGTCGGCCGCCACCAGCCGATCGCGCCCCTGCTTCGCCTCCAGCATGACCAGCGCGGCACCGTCGCCCAGTGTCACACCCGAGTTGCGAGCGGCTTCCCCCAGCGACTCGGCGTGCCGGTCGAGATCCTGATCGAGCTCACCGGCCTGTTCCAGCGCCCGCAGGACCAGCGGCGCGGCGGCGCGCTTGGCGGACGGGTGGGTGCTGTCGTACACCAGGACGCCCGCCGGCGCCAGTAGCTCGGCCATCGCCTCGGCGAACGCGCGGCCGACGGTCGTGTCGGGCCGGTAATGTCGTCGGAGCCACTCCACCGGAAGGTCGCGGAACTCGGAGGGCGGCAGATCGGTGAGGAGCGCCTCGAGCGCGGGCACGACCGCCTCGCCCAGCGGCTCGCGGTACATCGGCGTGAGCGGCGCATCGGACGGGCGGGGCGGCAGGCTGGCCGTTGCCAGAGCGCCGTCGGCGCGGATCCAGGCCGCCTGGCTCGCCTCGGCGAAGTCGTGATCGTCTCCCGCGGACCAGAAGATCGGCACCACGGGCCGATGCCACAGCCGCTCCAGCACCCGAGCCAGGGCGGCGGTGGAGAGCGCCTTGTGGACGGTGTACAGCGGCCCGGTGAAGAGTCCCGGCTGCTGCCCGCTGGTCACCGCCAGCGCACCCGGCTGGCGCAGCCGCTCGAGCGCGGCCTCGCGGCCGGCCGATGGCACGAACGCGTCCAGCAGCACCGGATCCACGCCCCCCGCGCGCGGGGTGGGCGGCTGAATCGGGAGCTCCAGCGGCGTGGGGACCAGCCGCAGGGTCATGCGGTCTGTCCCACCAGGATGGTACGGGGAGACCCGGGCAGCATGGGCGAGGCGTCGTAGTCGCCGAAGCGTCGGTGCACGGTGACGCCGGTCCGGCCGAGCATCGCCTCGATCTCCTCGGGCTCGAAGAGCCGGACGCGCTCGACGTAACGCCGGCCCTCGGTGAAGATGGTCTTGCTCACGTAGTGCCCGTCGGGGGAAAGGGAGCGGGTGACCTCGACATCGCGGCCCTGCAGCGCGAGCCGCTCGCAGGGAACCAGACGGGCGCGCACGGTGGCGGGATTCAGGAAGTCGATGGCAAACCAGCCGCCGGGGCGCACGGTCTCCACCATCTCCCGCAGGGCGGTGACGTGCTCCGCCTCCTGGGCGAAGTAGCCGAAGCTGGTGAAGAGATTGACCGTGAGGTCCATCGACCCGGGCCGGATCGGCAGGGCGCGCATATCGGCCCGCACCAGGGGCGCGTCGGTCACCGTGCGGGCGACGCGGAGGAGAGCCGCCGAGAGATCCACCCCCACGCACCGTGCACCCGCGCTGCGGAATGCGCGGGTGTGGCGCCCCGCCCCGCAGGCCACGTCCAGCACCCGCCACCGGGGCTGGAGCCCCGTGATTCCGACCAGCAGCGCGACCGCCCGTTCGGCCTCGGCGTCGTCGCGGTGAGGATACAGCCGCAGGTATGCCTCACCGAACCACTCCTCGAACCATTCGGACATGGGTGCGGTCAGTTCCCCTTGTGGTACGGCTCGCCCCGGAGGATCGTGAAGGCGCGATAGAGCTGTTCCACCACCACGACGCGCGCCAGCTCGTGGGGGAGCGTGAGCGGCCCCAAGCTCCATCGGAGCTGGGCCTGCTGCAGCAGGGCAGGCGCGAGGCCGTTCGACCCTCCCAGCACGAAGGTGACCGGCCGGGCGGCGAGCCGCCACTCGTCCACTCGCCGGGCAAGCTCCGCGCTGCTCCACCCCTGCCCCTCCCGAGCCAAGGCCACCAGCCGACTGCCCGCCGGCATTCGCTCCGCGAGCCGGGCCGCCTCCGCCTCCCGCTGCGCGGGAATAGTCGGCTCCCGGCTCGCCTCGCGAACCTCGACCTCCCGAATCCCGGTGTACCGCCTCAGCCGCCGGAGGTAGTCGTCGGCCGCCTCGCGCATCGCGGGCCGGAGCCGCCCGACCACGAGGATGACCAGCTCCACTCAGGCGTACATGCCGCGGAGCCGGTGGACCGCCGCGACCCGCTCGATGGCGAGCATGTAGGCCCCGATCCGCAGATTGAGTCCGTGGCGCCCCGCCATGCTGGCGACCTCGTCGAACGACTGGACCATGATCCGCTCCAGCCGCTGATTGACCGTCTCCTCGTCCCAGAAATACCCGCCGCGGTCCTGAACCCATTCGAAGTAGCTGACCGTGACCCCACCGGCGTTGGCGAGGATGTCGGGAATCACGAAGACTCCGTTCTCCTCCAAAATCTTGTCCGCGTTGGCGGTGGTCGGCCCGTTGGCGCCCTCGCAGATGATGCGGGCCTTGATGTCGCGGGCGTTCTTGCTGGTGATGACGTTCTCCATCGCGGCCGGCACCAGCACGTCGCAATCGACCGTCAGCAGCTGCTCGTTCGTGATCTGATCCGCCTCCTTGTAGTCGGCCACGAAGCGCTTCTGCCGGCAGTGCTGGAGCACCTCCTTGATGCGCAGGCCGTCGGGATTGTAGACCCCGCCCGACTTGTCGCTCACCGCCACGACCTTGAGGCCGAGCTGCTCCATCAGCTCCGCCGCGACCGACCCCACGTTCCCGAACCCCTGAATCGCGACCCGGGTTCCCGCGACCGGCATGCGCAGCCGCTTGAGCGCTTCGCGGGTCACCAGCATGCAGCCCCGCCCGGTCGCCTCCCGCCGCCCCAGCGATCCGCCCATCTCGACCGGTTTGCCTGTTACCACGGCGGTCACGGTGTGGCGCTTGTGCATGGAGTAGGTGTCCATGATCCAGGCCATGACCCGCTCGTTGGTGTTCATGTCGGGCGCCGGCACGTCGGAGTCGGGGCCCAGGGTCTCGATGATGGCGGAGGTATACCGCCGGGTGATCCGCTCCAGCTCCGCGTTGGAGAGATGGAACGGATCGCAGACGACGCCGCCCTTGGCCCCGCCGAAGGGGATGTTGACCACCGCGCACTTCCAGGTCATCCAGGCGGC
>DASSML010000155.1:0-5954 GCA_035688895.1 Gemmatimonadales bacterium | reverse complement strand
TCCGGGGCGCCGCCCGGCACGCGGGCGGAGTGTCGTCAGGGACTGCTGGAACGGTGAAGTGAACGACTGCCGGTCTCACGCCAGCTCGACCAGCTCGGTGCGCCCATCGCTCAGGCGCTCGGGGCCGTCCGGCCCCAGGTGCACGTCGTCCTCCAGCCGGACGCCGCCCCACCCGGGAAAATAGACCCCCGGCTCGACCGTGACTACCGCGTGGGCTGGGAGCACGCCCTCCGCCGTGGGGGCCAGGCGAGGAGCCTCGTGAACCTCCAGCCCCAGCCCGTGCCCCAGCGAGTGGCCGAACGCGTCGCCGAAGCCCCGCGCGGCGATGACCTCCCGTGCCAGGGCGTCCCCTTCCCGCCCGGTCATTCCCGGGCGCAGGTGCTCGAGGGCGCGCTGCTGGGCGTTCCGGACCAGCTCGTACATGGCGCGCTGGCGGTCGTCCGCCCGGGCGCCCACCACGACCGTGCGGGTGAGATCGGCGCAGTACCCGTCCACCTGGGCCCCGAAGTCGATCAGCAGCCACTCGCCCCGCCCGACCGTCCGGGCGCTGGTGCGGGCGTGCGGCAGCGCGCTCCGCGGCCCTGAAGCGACGATCGTGGGAAACGGATGCCACTCGCTCCCTCCGCGACGGAGCGCACCCTCCAACGCGGCGGCGATCTCCCGCTCGCTCTGCCCCGCCCGCACGGTCGGCAGCACCTCGGCCAGCGCGTCCTGGGCCAGGTCCGCTGCCGCCCGGATGGCGGCGACCTCCTCCGGCGACTTGATCGCGCGAAGGCGCTCGACCTGCTCCGCCGTGGGCACCACCCTGGCCCGGGTCAACGTCCCGACGCGCTCGGCGTCGCGCACCGTGAGCGCGTGGCCCTCGACTCCCAGAGCGCCGGTGACGCCGAGGTCGCCCAGCACGCGCCCGAGCCGATCCCAGACGCTCTTCTGGTCCACCTCGACCGCCGCCGCCTGGCCTGCCTCCGCTGGGGCCTGCACCGCGTAGCGGAAGTCGGTCACCAGGACGGTCGCCTCCGCGTGGATGACCAGCAGCGCCGCCGACCCGGTGAATCCGGTGAGGTAGCGCACGTTGGGCAGGTGGGTGACCAGGAGCGCGTCGAGCCCTTCTGCCGCGAGACCGCTTCGGAGCGCTGCCTGGCGGTCGGCCCGCCGGTCAGGCGGCACGCAGACGGCCCACCAGGGCCTGCAGCGCCAGGACGTAGCTCTGGGCGCCGAATCCCGTCACCATCCCGAGCGCGAGATCCGCGATCATCGAGTGCCGGCGCTCCGGCTCCCGAGCGAAGATGTTCGACAGGTGCAGCTCGACGAAGGGGACCCGCACGGCCAGCAGCGCGTCCCGCAGGGCGAGACTGCTGTGCGTGAGGGCGGCCGCGTTGATGAGGGCCCCGTCCACCCGGCCCCGCAGGCCCTGCACCGCGTCCACCAGGGCGCCCTCGTGGTTGGTCTGCAGCCATTCGATCTCGGCGCCGAGCCCCTCCGCCGCCTGGCGGACCATGCGCTCGATGTCGGTCAGGCTGGTGTGCCCGTAGATCTCGGGCTCCCGCTGGCCGAGCAGGTTGAGATTGGGACCGTTGAGTACCGCGATCCGCATCTAGCGCTTGAGGTTCTGCAGCCAGTTGTGGAATTCGTCGAGGTCGTCGCTCTTGGGCTCGGCCGCGCGGGGGGTACGCGGCGCCTGGGTCGGGCTGGAGCTCCCGTAGAAATCGTCGTAGGACACCCGCTCCCGCTCGGTCGGCACCGCCGGCACGGCTGGAGGCGCCGCCGTCGTCTCGTCGCCGAAGACCGAGCTGAGAGACAGCGCCTCGGCAGCCGGGCGGGTCGGCGCGCCCTCGTTGTCCGGCGCCGGGGCCTGGCGGACCGGCGGAGCGGCCGGGCGGGCTGGGAGCCGCTGCTCCAGCATATCGCGCAGGGTATCGCCGACGGAGCGTCCGCCGGTGTCCGCGGCCGCATACTTGGTGATCTGAGGCGGTGCCTGGGCCGACTCGAGGTCGGCTACACGCTGCTGCAGGCGAGGATCGCCGCTGCGGTTGGCCAGCTCGCGGTACACGCCCAGCGCCTCCGCCGCGTGGCCCTGCTGCAGCAGGACCTCGGCCATCGTTTCGGTGACGACCGGCTCCGGCTCCGGGGGACGATAGGCAGGCGTCGGTTCCACGGGGGGCGACAATGCCGGCTCGGCGGGAGGTGGTACCGGAGCGACCGGCGGCGCGCTGTCCACGATCGGCTCGAGCTCCGCCTCTGCCGCCGGCGCGGCGGAGACCGGCTCGGGCAGATCGATCGGCATCAGCTCGGGCTCCGGGGTCTGCGCCTCCGGCTCGCGTTCCTCCTCCCGTGGCGGCACCATACCCGCCGCCTCCACCAGCACCGGGGCGAAGTCGAGGAGCGAGGAGTCGTCTCCCCCCGCCACGGCAGGCTCGGGCTCGGCGGCCGGCTCGTGAACCGGCTCGGCCGGCACCTCGTCCACCGGCGCCGCCGCCGGGGGCGGCGCCTCGGCAAAGGGAGAGGAGTCCCGCGTTCGGCTGAACAGCTCCTGCGAGGCGTCGGGGACCTGGAACTCGCCGCCCCCGGAGCTCTGAAGGACGATCTCCTCGCTGGTCTCGACCCGGAAATCCTCGGAGACGGGCTCGGGCTCGTCGATGTCCTGGCCTACCATGCCCGCCATGGGCTCGATGGTCTCGTCACCGATCAGCGACTCCGGTCGCTCCAGGCCGTGAGGACGCTCGATGTCCTCCAGCGGGGCCGGCTCCAGCTCCTCCAGCAACGGTGTCGCGTCCGCCGCGGCCGGGGCATCGCTTTGCGACATCCAGGCGGCACTTGCGGTCTCGGTCGAGATCTCGGCGTCGGCAGCCGCCGCAGCGGGCTCCGCCACCGGCTCCGCGGGGGCCGCTCCCTCGACCCCCGGAGCCGCCGCTCCGGCTGCCGTGGACCGCCGCTCCAGCTCGAGCCGCGCGAGTTGGTCCCGCGCCTCGTCGTTGCTGCGGTCCAGCGACAGCAGGGTCTTCAGCCAGCGCTCGGCGTCGTCGAACCGGTGCAGCCGCTCGTTGATGTCCGCCAGTGCCTTGAGGGCAATGACGTTCTCCCCATCGAGCGCGAGCACGTGGGTGAACGCTGTCTCCGCCGCCGGCAAGTCGCCCAGGTCGAGTTGGCACCGCCCGAGGACGATACTGGCGGGGATGTAGTCCGGATGGTTCTGCAACCCGGGTCTGAGCAGGTCGAGGGCTCGCTGCACATCACCGTTCTTGCGGTGGATTTCGGCGAGCGGGGCGAAGGTAAGGCCGTGCGGATTCTCGGCGTACCGGCGCTCGAGTTTCTCGATCTCGCTGAGTGCCATCGGATCCCGGAGTTGCAGGGTCTGAAATTGGAGAGGGAAAGCCGTTGCTCAGGGCACGAGGGGGAGTGTGGAGAGAGTAGCCATCCCCCGCCCCGGTGTCAACTGCTAACCGGCTACGCGCCTTGAGGTTCTGCGTCCGTTCGACTACACTTCCTGCTCTTTGTTCCCTGGTCTGGAGCTGCGAGCGTTCCCATGATGCAAGCCTTCCGCAACAGCGCGAAGGTGGCCGGCGCCATCTTCGCTCTTCTGATGCTCATCTTCATGGCCACCAGCGTGGACTGGGGGAGCCTGACCCGGTCGACCTCGGCCGGCAAGATCAACGGCCATACGGTGGATGCCCGGCGCTACGAGGAGTTCGTCCGGCAGACCATCGACAACCGGCAACGGGAATCGCCGGCGTCGCTCACCCTGGAAGACCGCAACGAGATCGAGGATCAGGTCTGGGAGCAGCTCATCCAGAACAGCGTGCTGGACGCCGAGTACCGTCGCCGGGGCATCACGGTCACGGAAGACGAGATCGTCGACGCCCTGCGGACCACGCCGCCCCCGGAGTTCCGCAACGTCCCCGAGTTCCAGACCGACAGCCAGTTCGACATGGGCAAGTACCAGCGCTGGCTCACCTCCAGCGTCGGGGCCCAGTACCTGCCGGCGCTCGAGGCGCAGTATCGCGAGCAGATCGAGCGGTCGAAGCTGCTCCGGGTCGTTACCGCCGATATCTACCTCTCCGACGCGGCGCTCTGGGAGCAGTATCGGGACGAGCACGAGACGGTGAAGATCGCCCTCACCGCCATCATCGGGCGCAACGCGGTGCCCGACTCCCAGGTCACGGTCACCGACGCCGACGTGGCCGCGTACTACAAGGCCCATCAGGACGATTTCAAGCGGCCCCGCACGGCCTATCTCAGCTTCGTCGCCCTGCCCCGCCTGACCGACGCCAGCGACACCGCGGATGCCCGGGCCCGGGCCGACTCGGCCCGGAAGGAAATCGAAGGGGGCGCGCCGTTCGCCGAGGTGGCCCAACGCGAGTCCGCCGACAGCGCCAGCGCCGCCAAGGGCGGCGACCTGGGCGAGTGGACCAAGGGCACCATGGACCCGGCCTTCGATTCGGCGGCCTTCCACCTGCCGCTCAACACCGTGTCGCAGCCGGTGCTGTCGCAGTTCGGCTTCCATCTGATCGAGATCACCAGCCGCAAGGGCGACAAGGCCAAGGGCCGTCACATTCTCTTCCCCATCGAGCTCGCCGGCGCGCACCGCGACCTGCTCGACGCCCAGGCGGACAGCCTCGAGCGGCTGGGCGCGGAGCGGGAAGACGGCGCGGCGCTGGACACGGTCGCCCGGGCGCTCAAGCTGTCGGTCGGGAAGACGATGCCGGTCCAGCAGGGCACTCGAGTCCAGATCGGTAACGTCGTCGTCCCCGACGCGGGGGTCTGGGCGTTTCAGGGCGCCAAGCCCGGCACCACCAGCTCGGTGATCGAGACGACATACGCGTTCTACATCTTCCGGATCGACAGCCTTACCCCGGAGGGCGTGCCAGCGCTCAAGGACATCCGCCGGGCGGTGGAGACCTCGCTCAAGAACGAGCGCAAGGGCCAGCTCGCCCGCGCCGTGGCGCAGGATCTTGTGAAGCGGATGGACGGCGGCCAGTCCATGGCCGACGCGGGCAAGGCCATGAATCTGCCTACCAAGGATTTCGGCCCGTTCAGCCGGGTGAATCCCCCGCTCAACAACCCCGTCGTCGTGGGGACGGCGTTCGGCCTGGACGTGGGCAAGCGGAGCGGCGTCCTCGACACCAAGGACGGCCTGTACGTCATCCAGGTGCTGGAGCACACCAAGGCGGATTCGGCTCAGTTCGTGAAGGACCGCGACTCATACCGCGCCAAGCTGGTCGATCTCGCCCGCCAGGACCGGGTGCGTGGCTACATGACGGCGCTCCGCCAGGCCGCCAAGGTGGTGGACAATCGCGGCAGGCTGCAGCAGCGCTCGCAGCAGCAGCAGCAGCAGGGCCAGCAGTCGCCCACCAGCCAGCTCTAGGACCGGGCCACCGGGCCCAAACGCAGCGAGCCCGCACTTCGGTGCGGGCTCGCTGCGTTTGGGGGGGCGGCCGCTTACTGCGAGAGCCGCTTGGGCTCGCCCGAGGACGCCTGGTTCTGAGCCGGGGGCTCGGGCGGGCGGGACTGCAGGTTGCGGGACTCATCAGAGCCCATGATGGCGTCCTGCGTATCGGACAGGCTCCGCTTGAATTCCCGGATTCCCTTGCCGATGGACGAGCCCACCTCCGGCAGCCGTTTGGCGCCGAACAGGAGGAGCACCACCAACAGGATCACCATGATTTCCGTGAAGCCGAGGTTGCCCACGGGACCTCCTAGAAGAGCGAGCGCGCGATCAGGTACGCCAACAGGACGCCGAGCAGGCTGAGCAGGGAGACGTGCAGCCCGATCGGCCCCAGAGTGAAGCTTATCACCAGGAGGTCGGCGGAGACAGGGCCGAAGCTCGCCGTCCAGGTGCTGGTGAAGAACGTCCGGGCCGCGCTGTCGGGCAGGGTCTGCCGCAGCAGGGCCGTCATGGCCCCGCCGGCGACGAAGCCGGTGATGAGCACTCCCAGGTAGAAGCCGGGACGGTGCGG
>DASSML010000154.1:0-3239 GCA_035688895.1 Gemmatimonadales bacterium | reverse complement strand
CTCAACACGAAGGGGTGCGGGGGCAGGTCGCGCTTCGCGTTCAGGTAGTTCCAGCGGAACGTGAGGTTGTTACTCGGGTTGATGTTCCAGTCAACCTTCGCGAGAATCTTGTCGTTGTCGGTCTGGTTGGTGTAGTCCTGAAACACGCCCGGATCGTAGCCATAGGCGTCGATCATCCGCTGCCGGATCAGCTCCATGGTGTCGGCGCGCACCCGCGAGATCCCGAACCCGGGCACGCCGTTGGTGCTGGCCACGAAGTTGCTGCCGGGGTCGTCGTTCCGCTCCACCTCGCCGTTCACGAAGAAGAACAGCTTGTCCTTGATGATCGGACCGCTCATCGAGGCGCCCGACTGGATGTACTTGAGGTCGGGATTCGCGCTCACCTCCTGCCCTCGCACCTTGTTCCCTTCCAGGTTCTCCGTGCGCCCGAAGCTGTAGATCGAGAAGTGGTAGTCGTTGGTGCCGCTCTTGGTCACCGTATTGATGTTGGCGCCGGTGAACCCGCCCTCCCGCACGTCGAACGGCGCCACCGAGACCTGCACCTGCTCGACCGCGTCATAGGGCACCGGCTCGGCGTTGGCCTGGCCGCCCGGGGCCGGATCGTCGAGCCCGAACGAGTTGTTGAAGTACGACCCGTCGAGCGAGACGTTATTGTAGAGCCAGTTCCGGCCGGCAAAGGCGAAGTTGCCGTCGCTGCGCGGGTCGAGCCGGGTCAGGTCGCGGGTGGAGCGCTTGATGGAGGGAAGGACCTCCACCTGCTGGGGGCTGATGAAGGTCGCCGCCCCGGTTCGGTCGGGGTTGAGGACCTTGTCCTCCTCGCCGGTCACCGCGATCTCCTGCAGCTGCACCGCCGTGGGCTTGAGGGAGAGGTCCACCCGACTGGTCTGGCCCAGGCTGAGGAAGACGCCATCCTGGCTCTTGGGCTCGAACCCGATGTACGACGCGGTCACCTTGTAGGGGCCGCCGATGCGCATGTTGGCGATGGTATATGCCCCACCCGTTCGCGCCACCGCGTGGTACTGGGTGCCGCTCGGCAGGTGCACCGCCACGATGTTCGCCTCGGCGATCGGCTCTCCGGTCTCTTGAGTGATGAAGCCGTCGATCGCGGCGGTCGTCACGCCCTGGGCGGCGACCCCGGCAGGCAATCCCGCCGCGAAGAGGAGGAGGGAGCCTGCGATCCGCCAGCGAACAAGGCGTGCACGCATCATGGCCGTGTCTCCAACTGCGCTATGGTGATGTAAGGGGTCCGACGGGTGCCGTTAGCATACCGTTTGAAGTTGAGGTCGGCAAGGCACCGCCGTCGCCGTCGCGCAGCAGCGGATAAAATTGGACGAACACGTTATCCCGACCGCCGTGGTCGGCATGACAGCGCGCGCACCGCGCCGGCGGAAGCGCCTGTGCCGTCGAGCCCGCCTGGCCGGCGCCGAAATCGAAGTAGGCCCACCCGCCGGGGAATCGTCCCGGATCCTTGACCGCCACCTCCAGCCGCAGCGCGCGATCGGCGAAGACGCCCTGTCGAGCCGGCGCGACCCGCGCAGTCGCCGGCGCGAGCACCAGCGCCAGCATCGTTCCCGGCGGGAAGCGACCGGACCGGCGCGTCACCTCGTAGGCCCGCGGCTCCAGGTAGACCCGATGAAAGAGGGTTTGGAACTGTGCGGGACCCGCGCTCGTCGGGTCGTTGTAACCCAAGCCCAGCGAGGTACCGACCGTGACCCAGCGGTCGACGCTGTCGGGCCGGATCAGGGCGCCGTCGGCGGTCCAGCGGGGTCCGGGGCCGGCGACGGGGGCGGCGCCGGTGAGCAGCGCGGCGGCCAGGGCGGAGAGCGGAAAGCGGGACATCGGTGCACCCCTTGCTGAAATAGGTATCGGCACCTATCATACCTATGTCACCTAGGGGTCGCAACGGCTCACCGGGAGCGGCAATGGCAGGCAGCGATCTGTACGTCGGCACGCTGGACGTGCTCATCCTCAAGGCCCTGAGCTGGGGGCCCATGCACGGCTACGGCATCGGGCGCTGGATCCGCCAGACCACCGAGGAGGTGCTGGCGGTGCAGGAGGGGGCGCTCTACCCGGCCCTCCACCGGCTGCAGCGCAAGGGCTGGCTGGACGAGGAATGGGGGCTCACCGACACCGGGCGGGAAGCCAAGTACTACCGGCTCACGCCGGTCGGCCGCCGCCAGCTGCGCGCCGAGATCACCCGCTGGCGCGCCTACGCCTCGGCGGTCGGCGCCGCCCTCGACGCCGTCACCGCCTAGGTGCCCATGCGCCGGCTCTTCCGTCTCTCCCGACCGGCCAGCGAAGTCTCGCGGGATCTCTCCAGCGAGCTGCACTTCCACCTCGAAATGCGCACCCAGGAGCTCGTCGCGGGCGGCCTCTCGCCCGAGGCCGCCCGGTCCGCCGCCCTTCGCGCCTTCGGCGACGTCGCCCAGGTCGAGCGGGAGTGCCGCGGGATCTCCGAGCGGCGGGTGCGCGCGCGCGAAAGGCAGGCCTACATGCGTGGTCTGGTCCAGGACCTCCGCTACGCCCTCCGCACCCTGCGAAAGAGCCCCGGCTTCACCTTCATCGTGGTGCTCACCCTCGCCCTCGGCATCGGGGCCAACACCGCGATCTTCAGCATGGTGCGCGGCGTACTGCTCCGGCCGCTCCCCTACCGCGACCCGGGCCAACTGGTCTTCCTCCGGCAGCCCGCCACCCGGGCCGGGGTCCTCAACGCGCAGTTCTCGGTGCCCGAGCTGACGGACTACCGGGCCCAGAGCCGGGCGCTCAGCGGCATCGTCGAGTACCACTCGATGCCGTTCATCCTGCTGGGGCGGGGCGAGCCGCGGCGGGTGCAGACCGGGGTGGTCTCGGCCAACTTCTTCGACCTGCTGGGGGTGACGCCGGCCCTGGGCCGCACCTTCCGTCCCGGCGAGGACGCCATCGGTGCCGAGCCGGTGCTGGTGCTGAGCTACGGCTTCTGGAAAACCCAGCTGGGCGGGGACGCGAGCATCGTGGGCAAGACGTTCACCATGAACGACCACGTGCACACGGTGATCGGCGTGCTGCCCCCGATTCCGCAGTACCCGGGTGAGAACGACATCTACATGCCCAGCTCGGCCTGTCCCTTCCGCTCCAGCGAGCAGATGATCAACGGCCGCCAGATGCGGATGCTGACGCTGTTCGGACGCCTGGCGCCGGGTGTGACGGCGAGTCAGGCCCAGACCGAGCTCGACGCCGTCGCCAAGCGGCTGCACACCGAG
>DASSML010000153.1:0-24062 GCA_035688895.1 Gemmatimonadales bacterium | reverse complement strand
AGGAAGTGGGCGTGAACGTCGATCAGCACCGCGCTATGCCTCGTCCTCCTCGTCGTGGTCGGTCACGTAGGGGTCGCCGGCTTCGGGCGGTCGATGGTTCAGCCCGACCTCGTCGGCGTCCTCCTCGTGCAGCGTCAGATCGGACTCCTCGGCGGCCTCGTCCTCGGCCACGCCGTCTTCATCGTCGACGTCGTCGCTCTCGTCGATCGTGGGTTTTCTGGGTGACATGCGCTCTCCTATCGTATGCAGCGGGCGCGGACACCGCGCCCGTCAAGCGCAATCTAAGGGCGGACGTCGGCTACGGCGCCAGGGCCTGGAGCACATCGTCGAGCAGGCCGAGCGTCTGGTCCACCCTCGCCTCGTCGTGGGCCAGGGAGACGAAGTTGTAGGCGCTGCGCTTGAAGAGCAGGCCCCGAAGGGCCAGGCGCTGGGCCAACCGGCCGCCGAGCGGCTCGCTCCGGCACTCGAGGAAGCACATCGGCCCGATCCCCCGCGCCGCCAGGACCACTGCCGGGTGCCGTTCCGCCAGCGTCCGCAACCCCGCGAGGAGTCGCCCGCCGACCCGGTCGAGGTGGGCAGGCACGCCGGACGAGACCATCACCTCGAGCGTCGCTCGGGCGGCGGCCAGGGACACCATCTCGGTGGCCAGGGTGGAGGAGATCCAGGTCCGCCGCACGCCTTCCATCAGCTCCGCCCGGCCGCCGACGGCCGCCAGGGGAAACCCGTTGGCGATGGCCTTGCCGAGCACCACGAGGTCGGGGCGGATGCCGAACCGCTCGCACCCGCCGCCGATGGCCAGGCGACAGACCGTCTTGATCTCGTCCACGATCAGCACCGCGCCGACCCGGCGGGTCTCCTCCTGCACCACCGCGAGCCACTCCGGCCGTGGGGTCTCGAGGATGAACGGCTCGATCACCACCGCGGCCAGCCGGTCGGCCCGGGCGCGAATCAGGTCTCGCGTGCGCTCGGCGTCGTTGAAAGGCAGCTCGGCATACAGCGCCCGAACCGGATCCGGGGTTCCGCGTCCCGCGCCGGTCTGGCACCAGTCCAGCCAACCGTGGTAGCCGCATCCCAGGACCTCGGACCGTTCCGTCGCCACCCGAGCAAGGCGCACCGCGGCGGCCACTCCCTCCGCCCCGGTCTTCACGAAGCGCACCTGCTCCACCCAGGGGATCAGCCGGCAGAGCTCGGCGGCGACCGTCTCCTCCAACTCGGGGGCCAGCGGGCCCACGACCCCGGCATCCACGGCCGCGTGGGCCGCGGCGGCCACTGCCGGATGCCCGTAACCCAGCGCCACGGCGCCGAGGGCCATGATGTAATCGACGTATTCCCTGCCCTGCTCGTCCCAGACCCGGCACCCCGCGGAGCGGGACATCCGGCGAGGCGCGTCGCCGGGGTCCTCGCCGAAGAGGGCCTCGCGTCGCTTGCTGCCGGTCGAGGTGAAGCCCGCGACCCGGTCCGTCAACGCAGCTCCAGCACGCCGAGCGCGTTCGGATCCTGGCGGTCCCCCCGCAGATAGACCCAGCCGCCACCGCCGGACCACACCAGCTGCCCGGAACGTCGCTCGCGTCCCGATTGCATCCGGTTCACCAGCACGTCGAAACGCACCGTATCGCCGCCGATGGGGGCCCAGCCCGGGAGGGCGAGAGCGAGGGTGATCCGATACCCGGCCTCGGTGGCCTGCCAGCGGCCCGTGATCATGTCCGCGCTGCCCGCGTCGGACCCGGCACCTTGCACCCGCAGGCCGCCTTCGTCGCCCAGTGCGATCAGGAAACCGTACATCGGGCCGTCGTCGGCCGGACGGATGTAGAGCTGGACTCCGTCGGCGTGAATGTCGTCCGGATCGTTGTCGAAGCGAAGCGGCGGCGCGTCGTCGGGACGGACGATCACCTCCGGCTTCACCACGTCGATCGCCAGATAGAGCGCCTCCGTATCCCAGAGCGCCGAGGCGACGGCGGAGAACTCGTCCGGCCCGGGATACGGCTCCTCGCTTCGCCGGTACTGATCCTCGTAGTCCAGCGCGAGCGCCTCCGCCTCCTCGAATCCGTCCGACGATCCGTCGAGCGCGGGCACCGTGGCGGCGTGCCAGGCGACCCCCTGAACGGCGGTGGGTCGGTTGAGGTCGAAGAGCGGCTGGCGGGCCGGGGGGGCGTGGCGGATTCCCTTGAGACGGACGGTGGTCTGGCCGGCCGTCACTTCCCAGCCTTCGGCCGCGGCGAGATGTCGCTCGGTGCCGGTGGCCGTCTCGATCTCCACCAGCTCCCCCTCGACCCGAAGCCCGCGAACGGCCGGCTCGGCCGCTCGCGACAGCTCGATGACCGTGGTGACCCGTGCCGCGCGACCGAGCGCACGGACCACGAAATACGGCACGAGCGCGGTCGAGCCCGGGAGGCCGGGGCCTCGAGCACGCAGCAGATCACCGGCGACGTCGAGGTGCAGCATCAGCACCGACCCGTCGCGCGCCCGGGCCTCGAGACGCAGCGGCCCGGGGACCTCCGGCTCGTACCGCTCGACCTCGCTCGTGAACTCGTCATCCAGGCGGTCGGGCACCCAGCGCCCGTTTCCAAGCACCGTCACCTCGCCCTGGGGATGCCAGGGCAGCTCGAAGCGGTGCTCGTCGGGGGCGGCCAGCTCCACCAAATCCAACAGGTAGCGCGGACCGGCGACCAGGGTGCGGGTCAGCGATCCGTAGCTGCCCCGGGTCCAGGCCCATTCGCCTGCTTCATCGAAGGCGTCACACTCGGCGTCTCCGGTCGGCTGGGAGTGCCCGTCCAGCCGAGGGGCATTGTGTGCCAGTGTGGAGCGGTACCAGAAGAGGTCGCGCGACACGTACGACCCGGTGCCCGGGTCCGGCAACCAATGATGGCCGCCGGCGTGCAGCGTGAGATGCAGACGATCGGGGTGACCGTGGCCCCCGCCGTAGGCGCCACATTCGATCGAGGCATAGCGGTCGTTCCGGCGGAGGATGGCCAGTCCCTGCCGTTCCAGCAGCGTGTCCCCGGGAGACCAGGATCCGCCGGCGGGCGGGCGCTCGGGAGCCATCTCCAGCAGCGCCCACCAGGAGAGATCGGCCCGGGTGCGCGGTTTGGTGGGACGGGGGCGCCCGGTTTCGTGCAGATACGAATCGAACTGACCGGCGTCGGGCGCCGGCGCGCGGTAGAGCGCGTCGAGCCAGGGCCAGAGGTCGACGGCCATCCGATCCACCCGCGCCAGCCCGACCTCCCAGAGCTCCAGGTACATCGGCTGGGCCAGGGAGACCCCGTAGCGCGAGTCCTTCCGCGCCGGGAAGGTGCGATCGGGCAGTGCCGTCAGCGCCGGCGCCCGCAGCGCGGCGGCCAGGCGGTCGGCGAGTCTGGTGTCGGCGGCGATGTCGACCCCGGCCTCGCGCGCCCAGCCCATCGCCAGCAGTTCGCCGCGGAGGGCGAAGAGGTGATAGTTCTCGCCCTCGAACCACATCCCGTCGCTCCCGAAGCCGCGGAGCAGGTGCGCGATGATCCCGCTGGAGCCCTCGACCACCCGGGTCGCGAGCTCCTCGTCCTCGAACCAGACCGCCGCCGCGGCAAGCGCGGCGTTGTGCCAGGTCTGCCGGTTGGAGAACCCTTCGTCGAACTCACCGATCAGATTCGCTGCCTCGTCGGCCACACCGCTCACCGCATCGGCGAGAACCGAATCGAGCCGGCCGCTCTCCCGAAGAAGGAGCGCGGCCGCGAGGTACCCGGTGAGCCAGATGCTCTCGAGATAAGTGGAGAAGAAGAGACGAGACGGGCCGAGGACGTTGTCGGCGTTGGGGTAGTCGGAATAGCCGGAGGCGTATGTCGACAGAATCCTGACCGCGGCATCGGCTGCGTCATCGCGGTCCCCCAGCGCGGCCAGCGTCGCCAACTCGGCGGCCCGCTCCGCGAGCCAGAGGTGCTGCCACCGGGTCCAGGCACCGTCGTGCCGGGCGCCGCGGTGGGCCCGGCCGCACGCGGCGCAGGGGTGGTCGCGCGGACTCCAGGGATCGAACTCGAGTGGCGTCCCGTGCTCGGGGCAGAGGCCGCCATCGGCGGAGAGCAGCGCCTTGGCGCCGGGGATCTCGGGCGGCTCGGTGAGTAGCCGCTGGTTCCGCTCCGCGATCCGCGCGAGCAGCGCCGCGAGGTCCGGGGCGGCGCGGACCGCCTCCCGCCGGGCCTCGAGCCGCTCCGCGGTCAGCATTGCCGGACGCCTTCACGGGCCCAGCGCACCGGCAGGAGCCGCATGCCGAGCTCGCGGACCGCGGCCACCGCGGGGGCCGGATCGTCGGGTCCGAGAAAGAACATCGAGCCGCCGGCGCCCGAGCCCGCCGCCTTTCCGCCCAGCGCTCCGGCCTCCACCATGGCGCGCTCCAGCCGGGACATCTCGGGGGTGCACATCCCCGGATCCAACGCCTGCTGAAGCCGCCAGTTGGCGCTCAGCAGGGTGCCCACCCGCGCCAGGTCGCCGGCCAGCAGCGCGCCCGGCATCGCCTCGGCCACACCGCGGATCCCGTCGAGGGCTCCGGCCACGGTCCGGTCGCCCCGCTCGTAGGCGGCCATCACCCGCCCGATCGTCGCCCCCGAGAACCGGGAGGCGCCTGTGTAGCAGAGCAGCATGCGGCGCGCGAGAGCGTCGGCGGTGTCGGCGTCGAGGGTGAGCGGCTCGACCGTCGCATCCGGGTCGCGGAAGGAGAGGCGAAGGAAGCCGCCATACGCCGCGGTGAACTGATCCTGCCGGCCACCGGGAATGCCGGCCTCCACGCCTTCGAGGCGGCAGGCGAGGTCGGCGGTGGCGCGAACATCGATCGCTTCGCCCCGGGCCGCCTTCAGCGCGGCGACCAGCGCCACGTCCAGGGCGCCCGAGCTTCCGAGCCCGCTGCCCGGGGGCGCGTCGGCCCGGGTGACCAGGGTGCAGGGTCCCGGCGGCAGCATCCGCAGGCCGGCGCGAAGGAGGGGCATATCGCCATCGGCGAGATCGGCGGCGTCGGCCACCTCGATCTCCTGCTTCAGGTCCTGCGCCACCAGCCGGTAGCCCTGCGCCCTCGGCGTCACCTCCGCGTGGACCAGGAGCTCGACCGCGGCGGACACCACCACGCCGCCGGCGCGGGTCGAATACGGCGGGACATCGGTCCAGCCGCCGGCGAGATCGAGCCGCACCGGCGCGGCCGCACGCACGGTCAGGGCGCCACCCACCAATCGTGCACCGTAGGCAGCTCCCCCCGGAGATCCATGACCACCCCCCGCACCCTGCGATTCATCCCCTGCAATCCTCGCGCGTGATAGAGGAACGCGACCGGCACCGAGTCGGCGAAGAAGCGCTGCGCCGCATCGGGGGCGGCGGGCGCCGTCATCCCGGACAGCTCGGCGAGCGGCCCGAGATAACCCAGACCGGGGTCGCCACTGATGCCCAGGACCGCGGCGTCGAAATCGTGGGCGCCGTACACCCGGCTCAGGAACGCGCCCAGCTCGAGCTGACGGATCGAGACCGCAAAGCCGGCCGGCCGGAGCCGCGCCTGGACCATCTGCTCCAGCGCCGCTTCGCCACTGCCGACGGTGAGCAGCTCGACGCCGACCGGGGGCCGCGTCCCCGCGCGCACCGCCAGGGTGGGCGCGGGCTCCGGAAGATAGCCGGGCACATCCGGCGGCACCGGTCCGTCGGCCGGCGTGCCGTAGCCGTACAGGTAACCCTCCACGATCTCCCGCCGGTCGATGGCGGCGCTCGCGGCCCGGCGCGCCTCCAGTTGATCGAACGGCGGCCGCCGGGTGTTGAAGACGATGCCGTAGGTGAAAAACAGCGGGTAGGTCAGGACGGCGAGCGAAGGATCGCGGCGGACGAACTCGGCGTGGGCCGGCTGGATGCCGGCGAAGTCGAGCTCGCCGGAGGTGAGGGCCGCGAGCTTGGTCGTCGGCTCGTCCACCACCACGACGATGAACCGCTGCAGCCGGGGCGGGCCGCCCATCGCAGCGGGAAACGCCGAATCGGCCGCGAAGACCCAGCGCCGGTTGGGCTCGTGGGCCACGAACCGGAAGGGACCGTTCCCCACTGGGCGATCGTTCCACGCCGCCCGCCGCAGCGCCGAGTGCGGAATGGAATCGAGCAGATGGGCCGGCAGGACCGCGAGGTCGGTCAGCACGTCGGGAAAGCGGACCTGCGGATCGGCGAAGCCGAGCACCAGGGTGGTGTCATCGGGTGCGGTGATGCTCCGCAGGTCGCTCAGGTCCGCGAGCCGGGGATAGCCGGTCGCCGGATCGCGCGCGGCCTCGAGTGTCCAAGCGGCATCGCGGGCGGTGGTGGGCGCGCCGTCGTGCCAGCGCACGCCCGGGAGTAGGAGGACGCGCAGAGTCCGCCGGTCGGCGCTCCAGGTCCAGGATTGCGCCAGGTACGGCCGGGCCACCAGACCGGAGTCGTAGCGCGCCAGGGTGGTGAGCAGCACGTAGCGCTGCACCTGGCGGGCGAGCGGATGCTGGGTCAGCAGCGGGTTGATGCTCTGGAGATCGGCGCCGGAGGCGAAGAGGACCGTCGCGCCTCGGCGATCCGCCGCGGGCTGGCAGGCCGTCGTGAGGACCGCGGCGAGGAGCAGGACGGAACGCACGCCGGAAGGTATCTCCCTGGCGGGGCCGGACGGGAGGCAGGAGATTGCGGCATGTCCCGCCTGCTGCTGCGCCGAGCCGTCACCGGCGCCGCCGTCGTCTTCGGCGTGCTCACCCTGATGTTCTTTCTGTTGCGTCTCGCCCCGGGCGACCCGGCGCGGCTCCTGGTGGGTCCGGCCGCCACGGAGTCGCAGGTCGCGGCTCAGCGCCATACGCTCGGCCTCGATCGGCCGGTTCCGGCCCAGTATGCGGCCTGGCTGGGTCGGTTCGCCCGGGGTGACTGGGGCACCAGCATCGCCACGGGGCGACCGGTGCGCCGCATGCTGGGTGAGGCATGGCCGGCCACGGTGCGGCTGGTGGGGCTCTCGCTCGTGCTGAGCTATCTGCTCGGGATCGCGGTGGGCGTGGTGCAGGCCGTCCGGCGCGGGCCGCTCGACACTGCGCTGTCGGTCGTGACCGTCACGCTTTTCGCCCTGCCCGGGTACTGGCTCGGGCTGATGCTGGTGATGCTGTTCACCTACCGGGCGCGGATGCTGCCCGCCTTCGGCGCGGCCGGTTTCGACGCCGACTTCCTGACCGGCGGCGCCCGGCTGGCCGATCGGCTCCGGCACCTCGCGCTCCCTCTCGCCACGCTCACGCTGATCGGCATCGGCGGCACCGCACGCTACGTGCGCGGCGCCATGCTCGACGTCGCAGGCGCGCAGTTCGTCACCATCGCGCGGGCCAAGGGTCTCACGCCGACGCGAGTCGCGCTGCACCACGTGCTCCGGAACGCGCTGATCCCGGTGCTCACCCTGCTGGGCCTTTCGCTCCCCGCCCTGTTCTCCGGCGCGGTGTTCATCGAGGCGATCTTCGCCTGGCCGGGCGTCGGCCGGGTCCTCGTCGAGGCGGTGCAGGCCCGCGACTACCCCGTCGTCATGGCGGCCACCGCCGTAAGCGCCGTGCTCGTGGTCCTGGGCAACCTGCTCGCGGAGCTGCTGGTGGCGTGGGCCGATCCTCGCGTCGCCGCGAGCCGAGCATGAGCCGGCGCTGGTTCCTGGCCGATCGGCGCGCCCTCGTCGGCGGGGCCATCCTCCTGGCCGCGGTGCTGGTGGCGCTGCTCGCCCCGCTGGTGGCCGGTGATCCGGGGCTGCAGCGGGACGTCGTCGCCACCCGCTTCCTGCCGCCGCTCAGCAGCGACCTCCACGGCGCGTTTCACCTGCTCGGCACCGATCGCCTGGGCCGAGACGTGTGGGGGCGCATCGCCTACGGTGCGCGAGTCTCGCTCGGCGTTGGCCTGCTCGCGGTGGCGGTGTCGGTGCTGGTGGGCGTCGCGGTCGGCGCCGCGGCGGGATTCTGGTCGGGGTGGACGGCGACGGTACTGCTCGGGCTCACCGACTTCGCCCTGGCGCTGCCGCGGGTGGTCCTGCTGCTCCTCCTGGCCTCCCTCTGGCAGCCCAGCGCGCTGCTCGTGATCCTCGTCCTCGGACTCACGGGGTGGATGACCATCGCCCGGCTGGTGCACGGCGAGATCCGGGCGCTGACCGGGCGGCCGTTCGTGGAGGGAGCAGTGGGACTGGGAGCGTCGGATCTGCGGGTCCTGCTCCGTCACCTGCTGCCCAACGCGCTCACCCCGGTCATCGTGACCGCCGCGCTCGGACTGGGCAACGCCATCATGCTGGAGGCGGGGCTCTCGTTCCTCGGACTCGGAGTGCAGCCACCCACGCCCTCATGGGGCAACCTGATCGCCTCGGGCCGTGACACGCTGGTGAACGCGCCGTGGGTGGCCACCGGCCCGGGTGTGGCGCTGGTGCTGGTGGTGCTGGGTGCGACGCTGCTGGGCGACGCGCTACGCGATCGGTTGGATCCGGCCCGTCCGGCCTAGCGGGTCAGCGGCCGGTCCAGCGCGAGGTGCCCGCGACCGAATCGATCAGCCGCTCCATCCCGGTGAGTGTCTCGGGCGCGTCGGCGCAGCCGTGGTCGTGGCGAACCGTCTTGCCGCGCTCGCCGGAGCGCACCGTGATCGTGACGGTGGGCGCATCGGTGGCGTAGCGGCCACAGGCGGGACTGTTCAGGACGTATTCATCGGCCAGCGCGAAGAACCCGGCCGTGTCGAGCGAGTCGACCAGGCGGCCGACCCGCTCCGCCGGGACCTGGCTCGTGTCGGAGCCGACCGGCGTCACGAAGCGCGTTCCGGTGAATCCGATCCTGCCGTCTCCCCCCAGTGACACCCGATAGACCGGGCAGGTGCCGAAGCAGGGTCCCCGCTCCAGCGTCACCATGGTTCCGGACGACGAGGTCGCCTCGGGCGCGGGCGTCCCGGGGGTGCGTTGACCACAGCCGGTCAGGCACGCGGCCAGGGCCAGCGCGGCGCGAACGCTCATCGGCCGGGGATGGTCACGCGAAGGTCTCGCCCGCCCACCCGGTCGCCCACCGAGAGGGAGAGCTCTCTCCGGCCGGTGATCACATCGGCCTGACCGCCGCGGGCAAAGGCGATCACCTGACCGGTGGCCGGATCGCGCACCAGCACGACCGGCGCGCGGGCGGCATCCCAGCGGAGGTGCACCCGACCCGGCCCCCCGCGCACGTCGACCGCGGTCGCTTGCGGGGCGGCGGAGACGGTGGCGCTCCGCCCCTCGCCGTCCAGCGAGAGCGTGGCGAGCCGATCCGCCAGGGCGGAGGTCAGCGGCACGGCAAAGGCGAACGACCTCGGGGCATCCGGGGCATCGGCGATCTCCGCAGGCGCGAAATCCAGCCGGATCAGCCTCGATCCGTCGGCGGCGCGTCCTTCGATATGATAGGGCCCCGAGCTCCGCGGCAGGCTGGGCCGGGTGTAGACGCGGAACGCCGGCTCGAGGATCACCCGGCCACGCTCGATGCGCCCCCACACGAGGAGGGCGGGCTGCACCGCCTGCCCGACCTGGGAGGCGGCCATCGGGTGCTGGGCGCGATAGTTGAGCACGCCGAGGTAGGTGTAATCGCTGATCCACTCGTTGCTGCAGTAGCCCATCAGGTCGTGGGCCGCCGGCGTCTTCACCACCTGATTCAATTGGTCGTAGCCGTACACGCCCGTGACCCCGCCGGCGTAGGGATAGTTCAGGTCGGGGTTGGCGGGATCGCCGCAGGGCGCGTGCTGCCGCCCCCAATTGTGTCCCCACTCGTGGGCCGCGACGCCCGAGGCGCTGGGCAGCTTGTCCCAGCCGATCGCGGTGGGGGCGCCGATGTAGCCCATCCCCGCCACGCCGCTGCTGTAGTTCGGGTTCACCACGCCGTACCAGGCGCGGCCATCCCCGGCATCGACGCGGGCCGCGTTGACCTCGGAGAGAACGTCCCCCCAGCTTCCCGCGTCGTTGGTCAGGGTGGTGTTGGCGTTGGTGGAGTAGGGCTGGGCCACGACCGCGTCGTAGGCCGCCAGCGGGTGCACCCGCATCGCCCCGACCAGGAATTGCGCCATGTTGCCGGTCGTCACGTTGCCCTGCCGACCATCGCCGCTGGTCACCACCGGAACGAAGCGGACCGCGAAGGCGTCGGTCGTGCGTACGTCCACCGCCAGCGGCACGCCGTTGGCCGGGAAGACGTTGTCGCCCTCGTTACCCTCGACGACTGTGTTGTCGGGGTCCACGTCCACCAGCACCGACAGATCGGGCTGCACCTCGTCCTTGGGTATCACCAGGTTCCAGGAGGCGTCGAGGTTGGCTTCGCTCACGCTCTGGGGGGTGCTGGCTGCCGGGGAGGCGATCACCGAGGTGGAGACCAGCGTCCCGGCGTGGTACACCCGCACCCGCACCGCGGGCGCGGCGACGTTGATCTGGTTCGCGGTCACGAACACCCGCAGCAGTGCGTCGCGGTCCTTCACCAGTGGAATGCTGCGACTGTAGGTCTGCACGCTCTGCACCAGGTAGAGGCCATCCACCCGCAGGTTGAACCCTCCGGCGGAGCCGGTGCTGTACTCGACCTGAGCCGACTCGGCGCCGTTGGCGCTGATGGTCACACGCCGGCTCGAGGGACTGGGCGTGTATTGGGTCGAGCCGTCGGAGACGGGGAGCGCGGTGACCGTGTACTCGCCCGACACGAGCGCGCTCAGAGTCTCGCTCGCGGTCACCGACCGATTGTAGCCGTTCGGGCCGGCGACGGTGATCGCCGAAGCCGTTCCCCCCGGCAACCCGGTCACGGTGATCGTCAGGCTCCCGTTGGCGGGGAGATACGACACCGACGCGGACGGAGCGCCGTGGTCGTCGACGTTGATGGTCTGGCTCGGGGGCGTAGGGGCAAAGGCCTGGCTGCCCGACGTGACCGCCGCCGCCGTCACGGTGTACCCGCCGGACGCCAGGTTGGACAGGGTCCCGCTGGCCGTCACGTCCCGGTCGAAGCCGCCCGGTCCGGTCACGTGGATCTCGGCCGGGGTTCCGGCCGGCAGGCCGGAGACGTTGAGGGTAAGGCTGCCCGTCTCCAGTCCGGTGGGATCACCCCCGCACGCGGCGACCAGGCACAGCAACGCCGCGTTTCGAAGGGTGACGCGTCGGCGGGTCATAGGGAGTCCGAGCGATGCAAGGAATGACACGAACGCGAATGCTCTGCCTCGCGTTTTGCCCCGCTGCGGGGCCGCGGCCCACCTCGGGGGCCGGGCCCCAAGCTCAGGCGGGTCGCGATGTTGGGTGATGACTCAGCAGGAGTCGATGGCGTCGAGCGGCAACAGCCGGGCCAGGGTTACGCCGCCGTGGGCGTGGTCGTCGTCGCCCAGCTCAGACGGGCGGCTCGGGCATGGGCCAGCAGATGGATCCCGTCGGAGCGGAAACAGGGCAGCAGGTTCAGGTAGCCGGCAAAGTTCGCGGCCATGGTGAACAGGAACAGATCCCCGGCCGGCGTGCCGAGCGACGGCTGTCCAACCGCCTGCCACCATTGGATCGCCAGCAGGAGTCCCATCAGGTTGCCCAGCCCGCCGGCCACCGAGATGATCGGCGCCCGCCAGGCGCGGGGACCCCATACGAAGCGCCAGCTGCCGGGAGCGATGTCGCGGTAGCCGATGGCACAGGCATCCTCATCCAGCAGATGCACGGCCCCGATGAAAGGCAGCGTCGCCACGTGAACCCGGCACGCCCCGACCCGCCCCTGCCAGATGGTGGGCCCCGCTCCCAGCCGAATGCCCCACATCCTGACCCCCACCAGCCAGGCCGCTCCGGCGTGCCCCAACTCGTGGAAGATCAAGGCGATCCACGACGCCGCCGTCCCCATCAGGACGGCCTGACCCAGATCGCGCCAGCCCTGCCCCATCAACCAATCGACCCAGACTTGCAGATGCATCGTCAACCCCGAAGGGTGAAGTTACCTTATACGTGCGCCTCGGCAGCGCATCTGCTTTAAGCAAACTAATGCCGACACGTGACGCCGGGAGATAGCTCACACAGTTCACGTGCCGGACGGGGGATCGCAGGAGGGCGTTTCGATGGAGGAGCTGGCCCCACAGACGTTCTGCCAGCGTGCGGCGCTCGAGTTGGCGGCGCTTATCCGGCACCAGAAGAAGCCGCGCGGGCGCACCCGGCGCGACTCTGCCCTGCTGCGCAGCTACGTGGAGCAGGTTCTGGCGAGCGGGCCGGTGACCGAGACTCTGCAGGGCGGGCCATGGCAGGTCTCCACCCGACCGCTCAAGAAGCCCGGCCGCGGCGGACTCCGCTTCATTCCGCTGGTCACCCGCGGCGATACCATCATCATGGTCTCCACCGCGCAGGAAGCCGAGGAGCTGGCGGCCTTCCTCAACTTCTGCGGCATGCAGGAGTTCAGCGGGCGTTGAGACTCGGGGCGGAGCCGGTCACCGCGAACTCCTGAATCATCCCGTGCTGGTGATGGGGCTTCCCATCCTTGGTGTCGGGCAGGAAGCAGATCATCCCGTAGTGCCCCGGCGCCAGCTGCACCTCGAAGCTCGCCACGCCACCGCGCGCGAGTGGGCTCACCCCGCCGAGCGGCATCCCCGGGGGCGGTCCCGCCGGTTTCTCGACCCACGCCAGCACGTCGTGCACCGACTTCCCGGGGGCGAGCTGGACCAGCTCCACTTCGTGCGTCTGGTCCCCATCGTTCCGCACCTCGATCACTCGGCGGCCAGGTACGACCGGTCCTGAGAGCACGAAGCTGTAGTCGCGGAGCGACATCGTGACGTCGGCCCGCGGCGCGCCGGCGGCGTCCGAGGCGGGAACGACGGTCAGCGGCCGGATCATCCCCTTCATCAGGTGCGGAACGCCGTCGGGGCCGGGGATGCCGCAGAGGAGCAGATACCGTCCCGCCGCCAGCACCAGCGTCGCGTTGGCCTCGCCGCCTTCCGGGGTCGGCGCATTGGGCCCGCCGAGCGAGCGTGCCCACGCCGGAAACGGGCCGCCGGCCGAAAGGGCTGCGCGGAAATCGTCCAGGGTCTTGCCCTGCTCGAGGCGGACCACCCAGAGATGATGGAACTCCTTGCCCCGGTTGATGAGGTCGAACTTCACCGCACCTTCCCTGACCGTGTCGGGAGCGGCGAGCGCGTATTCGGTGGCGGTCACGGCCACGGTCGGTGGGACCGGCGACGAGCGAAGGGCGAGGAGACCCAGAGCGGCCGGAATGGCCGCGAGGCCGAGCAGGGTGAGCGACGGGGAACGCATACGGCATCTCCGGGTGAAGCGGACGGGGTCGGGCGACATCCGCCCGGCCGATACCCGTGAGACGTGGGGTGCCTGGACTCCTTCTCACCACCTCCCGTCGAAGCCGCACTGACCGCCCAGCAGCCAGGCGGGATCGTCGTGATCGCCGGTGTAGAGGATCGCGTGCAGCATCTCGTGCTTGAGCAGGGTCGCCCGGTCGCGGCTTCGAGCGCGCACCAGGATGTCGCCGCTCCCGGGACCGTCTCCGTGCCCGATCCAGAGTCCCTCCGCGGCCTGCCCTGTTCTCGGATCGATCAGCTCCTCGCCGTCGGGGACCACGTAGAATTGCGCCTCGAGCGGAGCGCTGTGGCCGACGCACTCTCCCAGCTCCGTCCACCAGCGGCGGTATTCGGACGAGACGGGCACCAAGACCGCCGCGGGTGCGGCCTCGGTCGGGGAGAGATGATCGTGACACGCGGCGCAGGACAGCACCAGTGGCACCAGACGGGACCGGAACATGAGACTCCAGGGTAGCGGCCCGACGACATCGAGCCGTCCCATAGGATGGAATGGAGAGAGCGTTCCGTCCATCCACCGCCTTGACTGCCGATCACGCGTCGCAACTTGCATCGCCCGGCCGACGAGGTCTTCTCACTGAGACCGGGACTACATCTCGGCGCTCCGCCGCTGAAAGTCCAGCGCCCGGGTCAGCACCTCGGGTGGCAGGGCGCAGAGGTCGAGCGCGAGCCCGAGCTCGGTCGTCCCGATCCAGGTCACGTGTCCCGACACGGGACTCGCCTCGTCCACTCCGGGCAGGCGGAGCGTCCCGCTCAGCGTCATCCCGTCGTCGAACTGGTCGGCCGCACCGAGCCGGAGCCGGAGGCCGACCGGGGTCGCGTCGACGACCGGGTAGGTCCGCCCGGTCGTCTCGAGGCTGGGGCAGCGGTCCTGGGGAAAGACCAGCCGGAGCGTCGTCCGGCGCTCGGGGAGCGGTGAAGGAAGGTCGGCAGTCATGCTGGTTTACCTTAGAGCGGCGGGTCCTCACCGTCAAACCGGCCGGAAACCCCGCGGCCCGACCACGCGTAGGTGGGCCCGGTTCCCGCCCGACTCATCACCACCTGGAGGCTTCGTGGCACCCACCGCTGTCCTCGCCCTGCTCACCCTTCTCGCCGGCACGACCGCGCCCAAGACGGGCGAGGATCTCATCCGGGAGATGCACGCCCGCTACGACGGGAAGTGGTATCGCAACGTCACTTTCGTGCAGACCACCAGCTTCCCCGACAAGCCGGCAGAGACCTGGTACGAGGCCGGGACCATTCCGGGCAAGCTGCGGATCGACGTCGCCCCGGTGGACAGCATGACCGCGTTCATGTTCGTGGGGGATTCGTCGTTCGTGTTCAAGGGCGGCCAGCGGGTGGCGGCGCAGGAGGACCGGAACCTGCTCATGACGCTGGGCTTCGACGTCTACGGGCAGGCGCCGGAGGTGACCATCGCGCAGCTCAAGGCGCAGCACGTGGACCTGAGCCGGATCCGGGAAGACACCTGGCAGGGCGCCAAGGTGTGGGTCGTCGGCGCCGCCAAGGGCGACACCACCAGCAGCCAGTTCTGGGTCGAGAAGGACCGGCTGCTCTTCGTGCGGCTCATCGAGTCGCACAAGAGCATGAAGAACCCGAGCGCGCCGCCCAAGCTGCTCGACGTGACGTTCGAAAAGTACCAACCGCTGGGCAAGGGATGGATCGAGACCGAAGTGGTGCTCAAGCTGGACGGGAAGGAAGTGCAGCGGGAGCAGTACGCCGACATCAAGGCGGACGTCGAGCTACAGCCCGATCTCTACGACACCCAGACCTACCGCAAACCGGCGTGGATCAAGCCGCAATAGACAGACCGATCGTTGTCTTCGGCTTCGACGATCGCATCGCACGCCACTCGCCGCGGGCGCTCAATTCGCTCTCGCGTAACACGCGCCACGATCTGGATGTCATCATCCTCGCCAGACGCTGGAGGCCCTGGACCCAGGCGTACTATCGCGCGCTGGAGTTGGACCGGTTGCGCATCTGGATTTTCGACATGAGCGCGGTCTCGGTCGCCGGGGACCTTCGCCTGCTGGCCCACACGACGGCTGCCACGATGGACCGGCTCTACCTTCCGATGCTCCTGCCTGACGCCGATCGCGTCGTGTACCTGGACACGGACCTGATCTGCCTCGATGACCTCGCGCCGCTCTATGAGCTCGCTCTTCCCGAATCGGGCATTGCGGCGAAGCCCTCCGTCAAAGAAGGCTACGCCACGCTGCCCGACCTGGTTCGGACCTGGGCGCACCCCGAGGCACGCGAGACGATCCTCGGCGAACTGATCGGCAGCGGGGCTCCGATGAGCCTGAGAACCTTCAATGCGGGCGTACTCGTCATGGATCTGGGGAAGCTGCGACGACGATCGTTCGTGCGAACGACCCTGGACCTGGTCCAGCGATTCGGCGTGAACGATCAGCTGGCCATCAATCTCTACACGAAGGGCGAGTTCGAACCACTCGACTCGGCGTGGAACGTCTTCGTGGGTCAGGATGCCAGCGACGCCCCTCACATCATTCATTGGGCTGGTCCGAAGAAGCCGTGGAACACCAACGACCTGCCGTTCAAGAGTGACTGGGACGCCTATGCCCGCGAGTATGATCCGATGCGCCAATGGATCGGCGCACTGCTCGGCACACGGCCAGTGAACCCGGTGCAACGCGTCGAACCGCACTCGCTGATGCTCTAACGCGGGTGCTGTCCAGTCCACTGCTACGACGCCTCGCGCTAGTTGGAGGCCGGTGACCGCTTCACGAATCGCCCGATCGCGGCAGCGGCTCGGAGGGCGGCCTTCCGCCAGAGGTACCGCGGCCGGGAGTACAGCTGGATCGGCTGACGGGTGTGCTGCCAATAGAGCTTGTCGGCGGGACTCGGGGGAACCCCGAGCAGTGCCTGTGTAATCGCCCGCTTGCCCCAGGGCTTGCCGTTCGAGGCGGCATGCGCGGCGTGCGACATGATCTTCCCCGGCCGGCCAAAGTCCATCCCCTCGCCGCCAACCGTGCTCATGGGCCCGGTGTAGACCATCAGCGCAAGATTGAGTACCTGCTGATCATCGTAGAGATAGGGAGAGACGCTCTCGCTCCGGATCAGGTTGGGATCCACCCACCCCTCGGCCATACAGCATTCCAGCAGGTGCTGCCAGACTGTGAGCAGGGGCCGGCCATAGCGGCGGTGCAGGCCGACGAATCCGGCGCTGTACTGCCGGCCTAACTCGCGCCGGACCGGATGACCGTTCCGTTCCGCGAACTCGCGCCAGGCGGCGCGCCATGGATGATCGGCAGGGAACACGGGATAGACATCCTCGCACAGAGCAACCCCGTGGCTCACCCATTCTTCGTAGAAACGCCACGGCCCCCGGTTGGTGATGTCCGGATCGAAGTAGAACAGCGCGTCGGCCTCAGGGCAGTGTTCGTCCCAGAGCCGAAGCATGAACTCCGGCTTCTGATTGGTCAGGTGCCGGCCGGCGGGCATCTCGACGAAATGGAGCTTGAAATCGGAGGCCACGGGAACCTCCCAGCAGCCGCGGCCCTGTCCAGCTCCTCGAGCCCACGGGGGCAGTGCTCCCCGGTACCCTACCCACATGCTGCCGCGATACCCCGCCGCATAGAGCGAGTTTGCGAGCGCGCCCACGCCGTAGTGATAGGCACCTTCGAAGAGCGTGCAGACGATCGCGGACATGAGCTAGGTATCCTGACTGGATTTCTCGTGCGGACGAACCACCTGAGCGTCGCGAGCGGCTAACGAGCGCCATCTCGGGAATTTCCCGGCCTCGGTCGGATGGACTGCTAAATGAGACTATATCACAGGTTACAGCCGAGGGGGCCGCCTGGCCAGAGTCGATCGGCCGGTGCTACGGGTTCTCGGCAGAGCCCGGAACCGTCGGGCCACCGACCGCCAAAGACCGGAAGGGTAAAATGGCCACGAAAATGGCCACCGACCGTGTTCCGGTGGTGGCCATTCCCCTGGACCGTGTTTACGCCGGGGTTTGCGAAGTGCGCCGCCTAGGAATCGAACCTAAGAGGTCCTTGCGAGGGACACGCGGGGGTTCGTCTCGCGCAGGTTGAAGTGGCCCTAAGCCATGCGTTGGGGGACACTTCAAGCAACTTTGCGTACCTGAGCGCCTGTTGTCTGACTCGCCAGACTCGCGGTCGTTCTCAACATGGCCACGAAATGGCCACGCCCGCGTCACTGGAATGGGCGCTCCGACCTGACCCGGTGACACCCGCCCGAGACCGTCCCCGCTCCCATTGAGTTCTGTAGGTCGGCAATGAGGTGTCGATGGCGTTCCGTGGCTCCTTACGCGAGCTGCGAGACAGCCAAGCGCGTGATCATCGCCGCGCGAGCGGGTGAGCGAAAGTTGCCATGAGGATGGATGAACCTTATTGAACTACGATCGTCCCGCTCATTCTCCTCCCGTGGACCGCGCAGTGGTACGGATACGTGCCGGCAGTCGCGGGCATAGTGAGCTGCCGGCTCCCCGTGATGAACCTCGGCGTCGAGCCGATAACGGCCGAATCGAACTTCGCGCTGTGCTTAATACCGTCGAGGTTGGTCCAGGTGACCACCGTGCCCGGCGCCACGGTCAGCGTCGCCGGGTGATAGGCGATGGCCTGCATGGTGACCGTAGTGGCCGGCGGCGGTTCCCCCGGGGACGACGGGAAGGGGTTGGCGAACTTGGCCGCGGTGACGAAGCTCGAGTCGGTGAGCGTCTGCAGGAACACGACCAGTGCGGCCTTCTGCCCGGCTGTGAGCCCCAAGCGCCGGGGCGTCCCGTCGGGGGCCCTGAGCCGGGAGTCGAGGTCGGGGTTGGGCTGCACCCCGGCGTTGAAGAATTCCACCACCTGCTCGAGGGTGGTGAACCGTCCGTCATGCATGAACCGCGGCCGGAGCGCCACGTTCCGGAGCGACGGCGCCTTGAAGGCCCCTCGGCCCGCGCCGGTGTCGGACGTCAGCGCGTCGAGTCCGATGTTGTGCACCGTGTCGCTCACCTGAGCCACGGTCGTGTGGCAGTCGGCACACCCGCTCGAGCGGAAGAGCTGCTCGCCTTCCACCTCGTGGGCGGTGAACACCGCGGCGAAGTCCGGTGCGGTCCCGCCGGCAAAGGCCTGGTCGTAGCGCGAGCCGGTCGAAACCATCGACCGCATGAATTGCGCGAGCGCTCGGGCTACCCGGTCGCTGGCCACCTCCCGACTTCCGAATGCCGCGTCGAACAGCGCCGGATAGTACGGCGTCGCCTTGAGCTTGGCGGTCAGGTCCTCGAGAGTGAGCCCCATCTCGGTGGCATCCTGGATCGGCTGGAGCGTCTGATCCTCCAGGGTCTCAGCGCGCTGATCCCAGAAGAACTTGCCGGGCCGGTAGAAGCGGCCGTTGGCGAGCCCGGGCGAGTGCCGACGGGTGAAGCCGCCCGCAAAGCCGACGCTCTGCACCGGGCGGTCGGAAAAGCCGAGCGACTGGAGATGACACCCGGCGCAGGAGAGGCCGTCGTTGGCGGAGAGGCGCGAGTCGTAGAAGAGGACCCGGCCGAGCGCGGCGCCGGCGTCGGTGACCGGGTTGTCGGCCGGGGTGTTGTCCGCCGACGCGGCGGAGGCGAAGTGGGGCGGGAGCGGGCCGCCGTAGGCGAAGGGCGTCGTGGGGAGCGACGGCACGCCGAGGTCCGGAGCGAACGCCACCAAGGCGAAGCGATCGCGGGCCGAGCGGCCGAGGGTGTCGGTGGCGACGACGGTCGCCCAGACCACGTCGGGGGCAGGCGGTGTCCCACTGATCGTGCCCCCTACAGCGGACAGGCCAGGGGCCGGCTCGTCGAAGGTGACGCTGTACCGGAGTTCGGCGCTGTCCGGGGCGAAGGTGGTGCCGGCCTTCGTAGCATCATACGAGAGGGCGATGCCCACCTTGAAGCCGACCGCTCCGTTGGGGCTCGCCACGGTGGGGGGCGGCGCAACCGGGCCCGGACCGGGGCCGGGAACGGGGCCGGGGCCGGGGCCGGAGCCGGGGCCGGGCGGGGCGGGCTCCGACGGATCACCGCAAGCCAAGGCCACGGCGCACACAAGCGCAGCGGTCAGGCGGGCCGGCCGCTGCGGGAAATTAAGTAAAGTCACCGGATGTCTCCTGCCCCGAGCCAACGACGGGGGCCTTGGCACCCACCAGCAACCCGATCAGGGCGTGAAGATGTAGTTCACCGTGGGCTCAATAGTGCCCGCGGGCTTGCATGGGGGACAAACACTGCTGTCGGTAAAGAGATGGCCATGCCCCAATGTGAGGATGCGCGGCTCGCCCTCGAGCACCACCCGCAGCGCGGCTCCCGGGCGTAAGAGGAACTGACCGCCTTCTCCTGTAGGGCCAGGAATGCCGATCCGCTCTGCCCAGGTGTTGGTCGCAGGGTCATATTCGAAGGTCGCCCGGTCTGCGTCTTCACTTCCCAGCCGCTCGCCCCCGGCGATTCCCAGAATGTAGACCTTGCCTGCCACAGCTGCCCCCACGGCGAATTGCCTGCTCGGCGGCATCTGCCCGAGGCTCTGCCACCGATTCGTCACCGGATTGTAGACATCGAACGCCCGATAGGGCGAGGCACCCCCGCCCGCTACGTAGAACCTTCCATTGAGGACCACTCCCGCGCCATGTCGGTGCGGGTTTGGACTGGGGGGCAGGTCAGCCCAGGTATTCGTGGCAGGGTCGTATCGGAAGAACCTACGACAAGACGCGTCGGGGCAGGTGCCGGCCAGGACGTAGAGCTTGCCGTTCAACACGCCCGTCACACCGTCCGAGGTGGCCACAGCCATGTCGGCCTTTCGGGTAACGCGGTCCGCCGCCACGTCGTAGGCCATCAGGCGTTTCGTCGGCTTGGTCCACTGGCCCTGGAAAAAGTTCGCGCCACCCGAGACGTAGAGGATGTTCCCGATGGTGCCTATCCCGTTGGTTTCCGCCCCGGTGAAGCGCGCGCTCTTGGTCGTCCAAAACCCGGCTACGTCAAAGGCCAGGATGGTGGCTGCGGGCGGATCAAACGATCCTTCCTCGAAGCGGCCCCCGAGCACGTAGACAATCGACTGCCGATCGGGAGTGGGCACCACACCCGCAGCCAAGTGGAACCGCCACTTGTTCTCCGGCGACTGACCGAAGGCGGTCCAAGTTTCCGGAGGGAACGACGGCGTGTTTGCGACGGACCCGACGTGGGCTGCTACGGTCTCCGTCGGTGTCGTGGGCCCTTCACACGAAAGCACAAGGAGCAGCCCGCCGAGTCTGAGGGCGAGGGCAGGCAGCGAGGGACGGGTCATGGAACCCTCTCCAGCCAGATGCGATTGGAGAACGTCTCGACTTCCAGGGGGATCAGGGTAGACTCGGGCCTTCAAGCAGATGTCAAGTGGCCGCGAGCGGAGGGGACCTCCCCTTCTCGTTGGGGCGTGTTCAAATGGCCAACCGAGGGCGGTCACTAGAACCCAAAAGCAAAAGAGCTGCCTGAGTGAAGGCAGCCCTTGTGTGGCTTGGTCTTGCTAATGTCGCTGAGTGCGCCGCGTAGGAATCGAACCTACAACCTAGTGATTAAGAGTCACTTGCTCTGCCAATTGAGCTAGCGGCGCCGGTCTGTCCATAGCCCCAAGGGGAGTCGAACCCCTCTCTCGACCTTGAAAGGGTCGCGTCCTAACCGATAGACGATGGGGCCGACCGCCTCGGGGCTCGTTCCCTACTATAGCGCTAACGGGATTCGAACCCGTGTTTGGGCCTTGAGAGGGCCCCGTCCTAGTCCCCTAGACGATAGCGCCATGCCGCACAGGCCCGGCAGGACTCGAACCTGCAACCCCCGGTTTTGGAGACCGGTGCTCTACCACTTGAGCTACGGACCTCTGCACCCGCCTCCACCTGCGGCTCCGCGCTGATGGTGACCGGGACCTACCAGGGTGGCTGACGGGAATCGAACCCGCAACCTCCGGAGCCACAGTCCGGCGCTCTAACCGATTGAGCTACAACCACCGCGGCGGAGCCAGAGGCTCCTCATACGGGCCGCAAAACTAGCCGTTTCACAGGGTTGGGTCAAGGCCAAAACGCGCGTGCGAGCGTCGTTGTAGCCCGGTCGGAGGGCACCTCGGCGCCGTCCAGCGAGGCCACCGGCACGACTCCTCGGACCGCATTGGCCACGAACAGCGACCGGCCCAGGAGATCGTCGATCCGCACCCGGCGCTCCACTAGACCCCCGGTCTGTTCCGCGATCCGGGCCCGGGCGACCCCCGGCAGAACGCCAAGCGCGAACGGCGGCGCCGACACCCGGCCGCCCTCCCACCAGAACAGGCTCCAGATCCCCGCCTCGGCGACCCAGCCACCCTCCGCCAGGAGTACGCCGTCATCGGCGCCCCGCGCCCGGGCCTGGTCCATCGCCTCGGTGAATTGCCTCCGGTCCGTGGTCTTGTGAGGGTAGGGCCGGTGCACCACCCCGGAGACGGTGACCAGTCGGACCGGATCGGCCGGGCCTACCGGCCGCTCGCTCACGGTGGCGCCGCGCGGGCCGACCTGAAGTCGGTGCACCCGGTCGGAGCCGCCGGACGGTGTCGGCAGCTCGCCTGGCAGCGGGATGCCGAGCGCCTTGCAGCTTCCCGCCAGCCGCCTGAGATGGAGATACCAGAGCGGGGCGACCCCGCCGCGGATTCGGACCGTCTCGATCAGGTCAGCCATCAGGCTTCTGCCACCCGAGCCTGGGCCCGCGCATCGATCAGCGACTTGAGCATCGTCGCGCCCAGGATCAGCACTCCGCCCATTAGCGCCGAGGACGTGGGACGCTCGCCGTGGAACACCCAGGACCAGACCGGGTTGAGCACCGGCTCGATCAGCAGGATCAGCGCCGCCGGGAGGGCCGGAATCACCCGAAGTCCCCGGGTTACGAAGGTGTAGGCGACGGCGATCTGGAACACACCCAGATAGACGATCAGCCCCCAGCCGAACGCCGAATGGCTTCCCACTGGCAGCGCGAAGGGCAACGCCATCGCGAAGGCGATGAAGTTCCCGGCGACGACCGCCGCCGCGGCCGAGCCTCGCTCGGGGCTGGCGCTCATCCAGCGAAGCCCGCAGACCGTGAGCGCCCAGAACAGGCCGCTCGCCGCCGCCAGGAGATTGCCGCGGCCAGGGTCGGTGGCCGTGGCATGGGGCTGCTCGGTGCCGTGGAAGGTGAGCCCCAATCCAATGACGATGGCGACCATGACCACGAGGTCCTGGCGCCGGGTCGGCTCCTTGAGCAGCCAGGGAGCGAGCAGGGCGAGGTAGAGCGGCGCCGTGCTCTGCAGAAAGATCGTGTTGGCGGAGGTGGTGAGCCGGTTGGCCAGCACGAACAGCGTGAGCGTGATCGCATAGGCGACGCCGACCATGAAGACCCGCCAGGTCCACCCGCGCCGCGCCTCCGCCGCGATCAGCCAGATGGCGACGGCGGCGATGCCCGAGCGCAGGCAGGTGATCTGCCAACCCGCGAAGTCGGCGGCCTTGATGGCGGCGCCGCCGGTGGAGAAGAGCACCGCGGCAGCGGCGAGCTGGAGACGGGCACGGGCTGGGGCGGACATGGGACGAACTTACACCGCTCCCGCCCGACGAGTGTCAGCCCGAGCGCGGCCAGGGACCTACCGAGTCAACCGCTCGATGTCGCCGTGGCGCCGTGCGGGATCGCATCGCCGGGCCCGCGCCGTCGCCATCACGCCGCCGACTCGCCGGGCACCGTGACCTCGTCGCCCACCACGTCCTCGACGTAAAGGAGCTTGACCGCCACCAGCACTGCGGCCAGCAAGGGCACCGCCACCAGCAATCCGAGAAAGCCCAGCACCAGGGCGAGCGCCGCCTGCGCCAGAATGGTCAGGACCGGCGGTAGATCCACCCCCTCCTTCATCAGGAGCGGAATGAGGATGTGGTTTTCGGCCTGCTGGATGGCGGTGTAGGCCACCACCACCCAGAGCGCCTTCTCCGGGCCGTCCAGCAACGCCATGGCCACAGCGGGCACACCGGACAGGATCGGGCCCACGAAGGGGATGAACTCCATAACCCCCGCGATCACGCCGAGGGCCACCGCCGCCTGGATCCCGAGCGCCAGCATGGCCAGCGTGGTGACTACGCCGATCACCAGCATGGCGATCAGCTGCGTAACCAGCCAGCGCCGGAGCGTGGCGGCCACGGCGCTCAGCACCTCGCCGGCCCGGCGCCGGTCGCGGTGGGGAAACAGGTGCAGCAGCCCCGCGTGATAGAGTCCGGGATTGATCGCGACGTAGATGGACACCACGAGGACCAGAATCAGCGACGCGACGACGGCCAGGGTGGACGAGAACACGGCGAAGAAGCGTGCCCCGACCTTGGCCGCCTGCTGGACCACGCCTTCTCGGACTGCGGGTTGCTGGGTCTGAGCGCGCGGGGCCGGGGGCCGGCCTTCCGGCTGCAATAGCTGCAAGGCACCCGCCTGCCGCTCCGCGATCCACCGCTCCACATCGCCGATGGCCTCGGGAACCTGCTCGCGCACTTCGTGGAGCTGCCGCGCGATCCTGGGGGCCAGGAGCGCGCCGAGCCCCGTGAGGCTTCCCAGGATGAGCAGTACCATGAGCGGGACCGACGCGCCCCGCGGCATCCGCCAGCGCTCCAGCCGATCTGCGCCCGCTCCCAGGGCAAGGCCGAACAGGATTCCGAGAAAGGCGAGGCAGGCCACCGAACGGACGGCCCACAGGAATAGCAGCGCGACGAGCAGCCCCACGACGAGGCCGGCGGTCCGGAGCACGTCGCGGCTCCGCCATCCGCTCACCCGGGTGCGGTCAGCCACGGGCATCCGGGTGCGGGTGCAGGCGGGGCGCGTCGGGATTCGACAGGTCCAGCCAGTC
>DASSML010000152.1:0-3930 GCA_035688895.1 Gemmatimonadales bacterium | reverse complement strand
CGTAGCCGCTCCGGCGGAGGCGGAGATAGCCCCAGCTCGCCGTCGGCACCAGGGGCCAGCTCTCCTCGTCTTCGTCCACCGCCACCAGGGCCACGTCGTGGGCCCGGAGCGCGTCGTACACCTCGTCGTCGAACCAGGAGGCGTCACGGAACTCGAGGGCGGCCCGCCAGGTCCGGGGCACTCGGGCCAGGAACTCGCGGAGCGTGGTGATGTTCTTCTTGAGCGAGGGCGGGCACTGGAAGAGCGTCGGTCCGAGCCGGTCGCCCAGCACGTTCACCGTGCGCAGGAAGTAGTCGAGCGAGTCGTCGCCCGCGCTCAGCCGGTTGATGTGGGTGATCCGGCGCGAGGCCTTGAGCACGAACCGGAACGCCGCCGGCACCTGCTCGGCCCACTCCAGCAGCACCTTCTCCTTGGGGATCCGGTAGAACGAGTTGTTGATCTCCACCGACGGGAGCCGGGTGCCGTAGTAGCGGAGCATGTCGTCGGTCGGAAGGTCCGCCGGGTAGAACGACCCCTTCCATTCCTTGTACGACCAGCCGCTGGTGCCCACCAGAATGCGCATGGTGCCTCGCTGCTATTGGCTCAGCTGTCGATATGCCTGAAGGTGGCGGAGGGCCGCGGCGCGCCTGCCGGTCTGCTCGTAGAGCCGGGCCAGGTTGAAGTGGGCATCGGCGAATCCCGCGTCGGCTTGCAAGGCGCGTCGGTAGGCCTCGATCGCCTCCGCCCGGCGGCCGAGCTCCTCGAGCGCCGTGCCCAGGTTGAAGGCCGCCGTGGGATGCCGCGGGTGCGCCGCCAGCGCGACCTGGTACTGCACCACCGCCTCCGCGGGATGCCCGTCGGCCTGGAGCCAGCGCCCCAGGTTGACTCGCGCGGAGGCGTGCCGCGGGTCGAGCGCCAGCGCGCGGACGTACGCCTCGCGCGCCTCCGAGGGCGCCGCGCTCTCCAGGTCGATGCCCAGCGTGTACCACTGCTCGGCGGTGAGCGGCTCGTCCGAGCGGCGCGCGCGATGGATCAGCCGCCGGGCCACCGGCGCCGCGCGCTGGGCCAGCTCCGCGATCTCGAAGTCCAGCACCAGCTGCCCCGACTCCGGCTGCCAGGCGTCGCGCCCGTCGCGCACCACGACCCGGCTGCCGTCGCTGGAGAGGCGGAGCCCGCTGAGCGATCGCCCATCGGGCAGCTCCCGAGCCAGCGCCCGGAGGGCACGGCGCACCCGCCGCGGTCCGAGCCGTGCCTCGCTCAAGGCCTTGGCCGTTCGGAGCAGGACGAGATCCTGGAAGGAGAACCGGTAGCCGTTGCGGGGACCACGGGCGGGAGCCAGATACCCCACCCGCGCGTGCGACCTGACCTGCGCCTCGGACCAGCCGAGCAGACGGGCCACGTCATGGGTGGTGTAGAACTTCATGGGTGGTGACTTAGCGCGAGGCCGCCCTCTTCTTCGGCTTGACCTTGTCGGGCTCGGGCTCCGCGATCCGCTGGGCGGGTTTCTTCTCGTCGGTGCTGGCGCCCCGCTTGGCCAGGCTCGCCTTCAGGGCGTCCATCAGGTCGATGATCTTGGTCTGCGGCGCTTCGGTGACCTCGGCGGTGATCTCCTGGCCTTCCACCTTGCGCTGGATCGCTTCCAGCACGCGCTCGCGCACCGTGTCATGGAAGTTCTGGGGACGGAACTCGTCCACCGACCCCTGCTCGATGAGCTGCCGCGCCAGCGCGAGCTCGGCATCCTTGAGGGTGACCTCGGGGCGGGGCACGTCGTCCGCGCTCCGGATCTCACCCTGGTAATGGAGCTGCTCCATCACCAGGATGTCACCCATGGGCCGGATCAGGGCGAGGTACTGCTTGCCTCGGGCGGAGTACTGGCCCAGCGCGGCTCGTCCGGTGTCGGCCAGCGCGGCCACGAGGAGCTTGTAGGCCCGCTCGCCACCCTTGCCATGACCGAGGTAGTAGAGCTTCTCCAGGTAGATCCGGTCGACCATGGCGAGGGGCACGAACTCGGCGATGTCGATCGTGTTGGTCGCCTTCTCGTCGAGCGCCTTGATCTCCTCGGACGTGAACAGCACGTACTGGTCCTTGGAGAATTCGTAGCCCTTGGCGACTTCGTCCTTCTCCACCACGATCCCTTCCTTGGCGCAGATATACTGCTGCTTCAGCCGCGAGCCACACTTGCTGTGGATCATGTTGAAGCTGATCGCCGCGGAGGACTCGCTGGAGGAAAAGAGATTGACCGGGACCGAGACCAGTCCGAAGGAGATCGTTGCGGAACCGAGATTTCTGGCAGGCATGAGGAAGCTGAATATCCACGCAGAAATCGGACCCCGCTAGAGGGGTTCCAGGATGCACGGTCTACCCTTCGGCGCCGATTGAAGTTATCTCCCGGCGAGCCGGTTACGGCCCGATGCCGGCGTCGTTGCGGGTCCGGCGATCCACCATGACCACCCACGAAACGCCGCGTTTCCGACGCTCATGCCCGATCCAGGCGCAGGCAAAGCCGATCACCTTCAGGCCTACCGGGCCAAGCGCTCACTCGAGCGCACGCCCGAGCCGGCCGGCGTGGTCGCGCGCGCGAGCGGCGCTGGAGGCCTCTTCGTGGTGCACCAGCACGCGGCGCGCCGGCTGCACTTCGATCTTCGCCTGGAGATGGAAGGCGTGCTGCGCTCCTGGGCGGTGCCCAAGGGGCCGGCCTACGACACGGCCGAGAAGCGCCTCGCGGTGCACGTCGAAGACCACCCGCTGGAGTACGGCGATTTCGAGGGGATGATCCCGGCGGGCAACTACGGCGCGGGCGCCGTGATCGTGTGGGACCGGGGCGAGTGGCTTCCCGTGGGCGATCCGCTCGCCGGGCTGGCCGAGGGCAAGCTCCTCTTCGAGCTCAAGGGCTACAAGCTCCACGGGATGTGGACGCTGGTGAAGCTCAAGAAGAGCGAGAAGGACTGGCTCCTCATCAAGGAGCGGGACGCGTGGGCCAGCAAGGACCGAGGCGAGCTCCCGCCCGAGTCGGTGTTGAGCGGGCTCACCGTGGAGGAGCTCGGCGCCGGGGCGGACCAGGCGGAGCCGATCCGCCGCGAGTTGATCAAGCTCAAGGCGCCGCGGCACCCGGTCGAGCCGAAGGCCTCCCTCCTCATGCTGGCGGAAACCGCCGACAGCCCCTTCTCCCGCAAGGACTGGCTCTTCGAGCCCAAGCTCGACGGTTACCGGGTCCTGGCGGTCCGGACCGGCGGCGACGCGAAGCTCCTCACCCGGAACGGCAACGACTGCAGCGCCGCCTTCCCAGAGGTTCTGCGCGCGGTGGCGGCCTTGCCGTTCCCGCGTCTGCTGCTCGACGGCGAGGTGGTGGCGCTGGACGAAAAGGGCCGCCCCGACTTCCAGCGACTGCAGGGACGAGCCCGCCTTCGTCGCCCGATCGACATTCGCCACGCGACCGTGCGCTTCCCCGTCACCTATTACGGCTTCGACCTGCTCGGCTTCGAGGACTTCGATCTCCGCGGCCTGCCGCTCTCCTCCCGCAAGGCTGTCCTGCGCCGGGTCCTGCCGCCCGCCGGCGCGCTGCGTTACCTGGAGCACGTGGAGGACGACGGCGAGGTGCTCTACCAGGAGGCCGAGCGGCTGGGTCTCGAAGGAGTGGTGGGGAAGAAGGCCGCCGCACCCTACAAGGCGGGGCGCTCGCCCCACTGGCTCAAGGTCCGCGCCCGCCGGACCGCCGACTTCGTGGTGGTCGGCTTCACCGCGCCCAAGGGCTCGCGCGGAGGATTCGGCGCGCTGCATCTCGCGGATTACGTCGATGGGACGCTCACCTATGCCGGACGGGCCGGCAGCGGCTTCACCGACCGCCAGCTGGGCGACGTTCGCCGCAAGCTGGAGGCGAGCGCCCGGCGCGATCCCGCGTTCGCCGGGCCGGTGCCGGACGAGAAGGGGACGGTCTGGGTCGAGCCCACGATG
>DASSML010000151.1:0-11137 GCA_035688895.1 Gemmatimonadales bacterium | reverse complement strand
GAGTCCGGCATAGAGCTCGGCGAACTCCGGCCGCAGGCAGGCGAGACGCATCGGCGGAGCGGCGATGGACGCCGGCGCCACGGGGACGGGCTGCGGCAGGTCGGCCGGTGAGTCGGGGGTCATCGCGGTGTCCTCACGGTTGTCCGGATTCGAGCGTCCGCCTGATGGCGGCGAGTCCCTGATCCATCATCGCGGCGACATGGGGGGCCATCTCGTCGGGCAGCAGGTCGGCGATCCAGACAAACCGGGTCCCACCCGCGCCGTCCGAGAAGACCTGCGCCGAGGCGTTGTAGTGCGTCATCGGGCCGTCGACGACCGCCCACGCGACCCTGCGGATTGCGTTGTCCACGGCCACGATCAGCTCCCGCACGACCGCGCCGTTCGCGAAGGTGACCACCCGCGCACCCGGCTCCATCCGGACGTCGGTGACGAAGCCGACTGCGAGGCGCGTATGGAGGGCGCCGACGTCGCGCAGCGCGCTCCAGGCAGCGCCCGGGTCGACCCGGATGGTGACCTCGCGGTGGATCGACGCCATCAGTTCTGTCCGGCGGAGTCTTCCCGGGCTCGCCTCGCGTCGGCCGAGTCGCTCACGCGGAGCGCGCCCTGGACGCCCTTCGCGCCAGGCAGCTGAGAGGCGCCGATGACGCTGTCGCGCTCGCGCTCGGTGGCCTGCGGCGGCGGGGAGTCGGCCCGCCGGCAGGACCCGGCGGCAGGCGAAAGAGCGAGGAGGATGAGGAGATTTCGCATGTCGCGCCCCAGGAGTGCGGTCAGCGCCATCGCATCGGCCCTCAAGATGCATGGTCGGCTCCCCCGCGTCGAGGCCGTGCTAGGTGCGCTGCAGCGGGCGGATGATGATGGTGGACATCATCGTCGCCACCTGCCGGGCCTCGGCGTCTCCGGTCACCACGTCCGCCTGGCAGACGCTGAGCGTCCGCCCGGGCCGGATGACGCGGGCACGAGCCAGGAAGCGGTCGGCCCGCGCGGGCTGGAGCAGGTTGATCTTGAACTCCACCGCGAGCACATCGGTGTCGGGCGGCGCGAGGGTGTAGGCGGCGTAGCCGTTCGCCGAGTCGGCCAGACTCGCGACCGCGCCGGCGTGAAGAAAGCCGTTCTGCTGGCAGAACCGCTCGTCGTAGGGCATGGCGAGGTGCACTTCGCCCGGGCCGATGTACGCGATGGTGACGCCGAGGGTCGCCATGAGACGCTGGCGGCCGAAGCTCTCTCGGATGCGGGCCTCGTCGACCTCAGGCACATCCCTCCTCTCCCGGCGCCGCGCCGTGCTGCCATCGGGTCACGAATTCCTCCAGCTCCTGGCGATTGAGATCGGACACCGCCCAGAACTCCATTCCCGCCGCCTGGCCGTGCGCCAGATTGAACCCCTGCTTGACCACTGACGGGCCCCGGGTGCACCGCGTCGCGGTCCCAGGCCAGAGGAGCAGGTTGATGCGGTGCGGGCCCCGCTGGTAGACCAGCGCCGCGACCTGCCGTCCGCCCAGGTAGTCGATGCGCCCGCCGATCAGGGGGAATCCCTCTTCGGCAAGGTCGGGGACCGGCGGTGAGAAATCCAGCTTCCCCGCGAACCACGGCTTCACCACGTGGTGCTCCGAGGAGACGACGTCCACCAGGTGATCCACCTCGAGCGAACGCACATGCCCCGCCACCACCTGGGCGACGATCGGGTCACCGGCGCCCGCGCCACCCGTCTGGTGTCCCAGCCCGAATCCGACCGCGAAGACCAGGCCGGCCGCGAGTGCCGCCCCCCACTCCGGCAACCGGATCCGTGATCGGGGCCGCCGCCCTACCGGCTCCGCGCGGAGAAGCCGTCTCAGGTCCTCGCGGAAGGCGGAGGACGGCTCCCTGGGCGGCAGGTGACGCTTCAGCGAGGCGCTCAGCGCCCGCAGCCGCGCGAGCTCCGCCCGGCAGGCGGGGCACTCGCCCAGGTGCTGGTCCCACCAGTGCTGCTGCTCCACGGGGAGCTCGCCGTCCACGTAGCCGCTCAGTCCGGCGTCGCTCGCATGCTCGCAGGTCATCGGCTCATCCCTCCATTCCCTCGGCCAGGAGCACCCGCTGCAGCCTGCGGCGGGCGCGGGCGAGGCGCGACATCACCGTGCCTACGGGCACGCCGGTGACGGTGGCGATCTCCTGGTAGGACAGCTCCTGGATCTCGCGCAGGACGATCACCTCGCGGAAAGGGACGGGGAGCGCGTCCACCGCCCGGGCGAGCTGCTCCTGCCGCTCGCCCCGGAGGAACGCCGTCTCGGGGTCGTCGCCGGCGCCCGGCAGATCGTCGAGCAGGTCCGGCTCGGCCGCCCAGGCCTGGCGTCGGGTCCGCTCGAGCCAGCCATAGCACACCCGGCGCACGATGGTGAGCAGCCAGGCCCGGGCGTTCTCTCCCCGGAAGCCGGCGAAGTGCCGCAGCGCCTGCAGGTAGGCCTCCTGGACCGCGTCCTCCGCATCGGCGGACTCCCGAAGGAGATACCGCGCCAGCGTGAACGCGGCGGCCAGGTGGGGCAGCATCTGCAGCTCGAAGGCTTCGACCGTAATCCCCTCCCGTGCGTGGCCGGCGATCCCTGAATCATGGCGGCGCCGGCACGTCCACCCAACACCACCCGGAACATTGAGCGGTCCGGGCCCCGGTTTATTCCCGGAGCCGGTACCCGTCCGGGAATATTCCAGCCGCCGCATCGCTCCTCGTGCCAGAGATGGCGGATTCCCAACTGCGGAAAGGACACGGGGCGTCATGGGCGACATCATCCAGCACGACCACAGCGGCGACGGGGTCGATCGCCGAGGCTTCCTCAAGTGCATGGCCTGGGCGGGCACCGGCGCGCTCTGGGCGATACAGGGCGGGGTACTCCGCTCCGTGCCGCTCACCCGGCTCACCGATCTATCGGGCCTCGGGGGCGGCGGCGGCGGCGAGCTCTTCTTCGCCCAGATCAGCGACAGCCACATCGGGTTCGCCAAGCAGGCCAACCCCGACGTCACCGCCACGCTGCAGGAAGCGGTCGATCGGCTCAACCGGCTGCCCCACCGGCCCGCGTTCGTGCTCCACACCGGCGACATCTCGCAGCTGTCCAAGAGCTCCGAATTCGACACCGCGGATCAGGTGCTCCGGGGCATCCGCACCGACCGGGTCTGGTTCGTTCCCGGCGAGCACGATGTATTGGAGGACAACGGGCGGGGGTATCTCGACCGCTATGGGCGCGAGGCGCGGGGCGACGGCTGGTACAGCTTCGATCACGCCGGGGTGCACTTCGTGGGCCTGGTGAACGTGCTGAACCTCAAGGCGGGCGGGCTCGGCAATCTGGGTCCGACCCAGCTCGACTGGCTCAAGCGGGACCTGGCGGGGCGATCGACCAGCACGCCGATCGTGGTGTTCGCCCACATCCCGCTGTGGACGGTGTATCCCGACTGGGGCTGGGGCACCGACGACAGCGAGCAGGCACTGGCTCTGCTGCGCCGCTTCGGCTCGGTTACCGTGCTCAACGGGCACATCCACCAGGTCATGCAAAAGGTGGAGGGCAATGTGGCGTTCCACACCGCCATGTCCACCGCGTTCCCTCAGCCGGCACCGGGCACCGCGCCGTCGCCGGGGCCGCTCACGGTCGAGCCGGCCCGGCTCCGGAGCCTGCTCGGGCTCACCAGCGTCACCTACCACCAGGGACACCATGCGCTCGCGGTGGTGGACAGCCCGCTGGGCGTCGCCCCGGGCGGAGCCGCGGCACCCGCCGCGGCGCCTCGGCGCGAGCATACGGCGGCGGCAGTGGTGGGCGACGGGCTCGCGATCCGGATCGACAACTTCAGCTTTCAGCCGCCGCAGGTCCGGGTGCCCCGGGGCGGCAAGGTCACCTGGATCAACGGCGACGACGTGCCGCATCTGATCGCGAGCGCGGATGGGAAGTTCAAGCCTTCGTCCGCGCTCGATACCAACGATCAGTACACGCTCACGTTCGACCAGCCGGGGAGCTACCGCTACTTCTGCACCCTGCATCCGCGGATGACGGGATTGGTGGTGGTGGAGTGAGGCTAGGTGGGGGGTCGCTCCTCATATTCGCGCCGGGTGAGCTCGTAGCGGATCACCCCCGGCTCCGAGCCATCGCCGATGTGCCGGAAGCCGCACTTCCGCAGCACGCCGATCGAGCCGACCAGCTCGGGGAGTGTCTCCGCGATCACCCGCCGCACCGCCGACCGGGCGAAGGCGTTGGCGAGGAGTCCGCGCACCGTCTCGGTGGCATAGCCGCGGCGGTGTCGATCGCGCACGATCCCGTAGCCCACTTCGACCGTGCCCTCCGGGTCCGGCGGCCCCTTGTAGCCGGCGGTCCCGATCAGGGTGGGCCCCTCGGGCGTGTCCCGCAGCACGATGAAGTGAAGCCACCAGTCGCCACCGTTCGGCGCCTCTTCCAGGCGCGCGAGCGTCCACTCCAGCGCGGGAGGGTCGAGGAACTCGGGAGGCCAGGTTCCAGGAACGACAACGCCCAGCGCCGAGGCGAGCGCCGGGTCGCCCTGGAGCGAGGCACGCATCGTCGCCGGCGTGCCGGGAATCAGCTCCAGACGCTCGGTGACGATCGTGCCGTCGGTGGCCCTCACCGCGGTGGCTCGGCGTCGGGCCGCTTGAGAGTGGACTCGCGGGCCAGCACCCGCTCGGTGAAGTCCAGCCGCTCCTGCGCCTCGGCCAGATCGCCGCGCAGCTGGTCGAGCTCGGCCTCGAGCTCCTCCATGCGGTTGACAGGCTCGACCTGCGCGGGCTCGGCGGGGGCGCGGCCCAGGCGTTGAGCCCAGGCGGCGAAGGCGAGCGCCAATCCGGCGTGGATGGTTGCGTGCCAGGGCTCGGCGACGCCCGCGGCGAAGCCGACCGCGACGAGGTTTCCCACGCTCAGCACCGCGGCGATCGGGCGCCAGATGGCGGGTTTGAAGGTCATGGTGCGCTCGTGCTGATGGTCGTCGAAAGGTAACTCGCCAGCCAGGCCAGGGCCCGGGCGGCGGACCGCCTGCCACCTCGCCAACCTCGCTGAGGGTCAGTCGCCGGTCGGAACGATGCCGGCGGTCTCGACCATGAGGATCACCGTGCGCTCGGGGGCGCGCGGCCGGTGCATGACGCCCTTCGGGACTACCGTTCCCTGGCCGGGTCCGAGTTCGATGGTCCGGCCCTCCAGGTCGATCCAGAATCTCCCGCTCACCACGTAGAAGAACTCGTCGTCATCGTCGTGCTTGTGCCAGTGGTACTCGCCTTGGACCACGCCGAGGCGCACCACGGCGTCGTTCACCCGGCAGAGCGTCTGGTTGTACCACTGGTCGGTGCAGGCGGCCACCAGCTCGGGAAGGTCGATCAGCTCCAGCGGACCGAACTTCACGTCGAGATGGGTGGCATAGGGATAGTCGGGCATGGGTCCTCGCTGGTCGTGGCTGGAATGTAGCGCTCAGGGCGCGAGCAGCACGTCGCAGTACTCGAAGCGGTCGTCTCGTCGCACCCGGTCACCCGGCACCAGCGGCAGTGGCCGGTCGAACACCGGCCCGGCGGACACGCAGGTGTGGAACTCGCCGCGCTCGCCGCATGGATCGACCGCGCTCGGTAGCTCGGCCAGCAGGTCGGCATCGAGCTCCCGACCGACGAACTCGGGGCTCAGCTGGGTGGTGTCCACACAGGTCAGGATGGCCCGGTAGCCCTCCGCCACGAAGCGCCGGGCGAGGGCGGTGGTATCCTGTCCCCAGAGCGGAAAGACACCGGTCCATCCGAGCCGGGCGAGCAACGTCTCGCGGTAGGCCCGCACATCGGTGAGGAAGAGGTCCCCGAAGGCGATATGCCGGAGCCCGGGCCATCGAACGCGGGCCGAGGCCAGGGCCTCGGCGAAGGCCGTCTCGTAGGTCTCGTTGCTCGCCGCGGCGGGGATCGTCGCCTCGATCAGCGGAACCCTCACGGCGGCCACCTGCGCCTCGAGCACCGCGCGGCGCACGCCGTGGATGCTGGTGCGGTCGTAGTCGCGGGTGATGGTCGTGAGCAGGCCGACGACCTGCCAGGCCGGATCGGCCCGGAGCGCCGCCAGCGCGAGCGCGCTGTCCTTGCCGCCGCTCCAGGCCAGGAGGACGTCGGTCGGACGGCTCAGCGACACCTTTCCGCCCGCCGCTTCGTCGGGTGGAGCATGATCCCCGACATCCGATGGCTCCGTCCGGAGCTCGCCACCGTGGTCGTGGCGGCCTGGCTCCCCGCCTCCGCGGCCGCCCAGGCTACCACGGTTCCCCTGACCCCTGCAGCCTGGGTCGCCACCGACAGCATCCGGTTCCTCTCCTATCAGGGCCGCCCTTCCTTTTATATAGACCGCGGCGTGGCCCTGGCCCGCGGGGCGGCGATGGAGAACGGTACTCTGGAGCTCGACGTCGCTGCCAGCGATACGACGAACTTCATCGGCGTCGCGTTTCGGGCCGCGAACCCGCGGTTCTCCAACGTCGTCTTCCTGCGCTTCGGCGCGAGCGGCACCGAGGAAGCGGTGCAGTACGGGCCCGCCTTCAACAGTCTCGGCGTCGCCTGGCAGGTCTACCACGGCGAGGGCGCCAACGCCGTGGCCGACCTGGGACGCAACCGCTGGACCCATCTCAAGGTCGAGCTCGATGGGCCGGTGGCACGATTCTTCGTCGACACGGCCACGGTGCCGACGCTGGTCGTCCCCCGCCTGGTGACGTCCGGCGGCACTGGAATCGGCGTCTGGACCGGCGCCTTCGGGCGGGGAGCGTACTTCTCGAACGTACGCTACGCGCCGGCGCCTGCCTCCGATCGCGCGACCCCGCCGCCGGCGCCGCCTCCTCCGCCGGCGGGCACCCTGCTCGATTGGGAGATCTCGAAGCCGGTCGAGGCCGAGGCGTTCAGCCCCCAGTCGCTCCCCGACCTGGGACATCTCGCCTGGGAGCGGGTCGCCGCCGAGCCCGAGGGCTTCGTCCTGGTGAACCGGTACCGCGAGGCACCCGTCGGAGGCGTGCCGCGGGACAGCACCGGCGCGGTGCTGGTGGACAGCGTGATGACCGGGCGGATCGCCGGCTCGCGGATCGTGTACGCCCGCACCACGATCACCGTCCAGCATGACGAGCTCCGCCGGCTGCAGTACACCTACAGCAATGGCGTCGTGGTCTATCTGAATGGCCGCCCGCTCGCGTTCGCCATGAACCCGGGCGGGCTCCGCGGCCTCGGCGTGATGGCCAAGACCGGCGATGCGCTCTACCTCCCGCTTAAGCGGGGCCGGAACCAGCTGGTCTTCGCGGTCATCCAATGCACCGGAGGCTGGGCCTACTCGGCCCGGCTGGACCCACTGTGATCGCCCGGGGCGCGGTGGCGCTCGTCTCCTGCGTCGCGCTGGCCCTGCCGGCGGATAATCAGGCGGATCTGCCCGCCATCGCGGAGGTGGTCAACGCGCGGGTCGAGACCGTCACCTACCGCGGTGTGCGGGCGATCCACCTGGTGCCCGCGCCCGAGGCCGCCGGCAAGGACGAGGACATGCTGGCGCTGCTCGACGGCCCAACCTTCACCGACGGCACCATCGAGGTGGACCTGGCCGGCGCACCGCGCCCCGACGCGCCACCTGACTCCCGCGGCTTCATCGGCATCAGCTTCCGGACCGGGGAGCACGGGGCCTGGACCGAGGTCTTCTACCTGCGCCCCACCAACGGCCGGTCGGCTGACCAGCTCCGCCGGAACCACGCGGCCCAGTACGCGGCCGATCCGGAGTACCCCTGGTATCGTCTGCGCAAGGAGAGTCCGGGACAATATGAGTCGTACGTGGATCTGGAGCCCGGGGTCTGGACCCGGCTCCGCATCGAGGTCACCGGCACCACCGCACGGCTCTACGTGCACGGGGCGAGCCAGCCCACCCTGGTCGTGAACGACCTCAAGCACGGGGTCCGCCCGGGGCGGATCGCCCTCTGGGCGCACGTGGACACCCAGGCCTATTTCGGGCCGGTGCGGGTCAACCGGAGGGGCGCTGCCGGGGAGTGAGAGCGGGTCGGGCCGGGGTACGTCTCACCAGTAGCCGGAGCACGAGGCTCCGGAAGCCCGATCCGCCACCTGGAGGCCCCGATGATGCAGAGCTGGGAGCAGGACATCCGCGCGCGCGAGGAGGAAAACCGCGTCGCGTTTCTCGCCGGTGACGTGACGGTGCTCGACCGCCTCTGGACCGACGACTTTCTGGTCAACTCGCCGCTCAGCCTGGTGAACGACAAGCCCCGGACGCTGGCGCTGCTGCAGGCGGGCCGCATCCGGCACAGCTCGCTCACCGTGGACATCGAGCAGATGGCCTGCCACGGCGACGTGGTGGTGGTGATGGGCCGGGACCGGGTGACCGATGGCCCGGAGCAGACCATCTCCCACCGGCGCTTTACCAACCTCTGGCGCCTCGACGGCGGGGCGTGGCGCTGCTTTGCCCGGCATGCCAACGTGGAGCGGCGCGAACCGGGCGCCTGAGGAGCGTCAGCGCTGCATGACCCGGTCGCCCTCCATCCGGGTGTTGTGGAAGGCCGCGATCTCCCAGCCGCCGGCGCCGCGGGTCAGCACCATGGAGTACCGGGCCGCATGCCGGCCCGCCAGACGCCCCTCTGGCACGTCGAGATTCGAGTGCACGTGCGCCAGCGCCACGTCGGGACGAAGGGAGCGCACCTGCTCGAGCTTCATGGAGACGTTGCTCCCTGCGTAGATCGACCGGAATATGCCGACGTGGCCGGCCGCGATCTTGTCGCGCCCCCGGAAGTGCTCCCCCAGGATGTTGACGAAGTCGGCATCTTCCGCGAACGGCGCCGCGAAGGCGACGCCGTCCATCGCGTTCCAGGCCGACTCCAGCCGGCCAACCAGGCGTTCCGCTTCCGCATGTTCCGTCGTCGCCATGTGCTCACCAATCCTGATCAGGGGTTGATGCGGTCCGATCCGGCTCAGGGCTCCGGCGAGGGCCGCCGGGCCACCGCGAGAAGATGCGCGCTGCAGCCGATCACCGCCGGCTCCGTCTCCAGCAACCGCGCGACGTAGAGGAGCGATTCCCGCCGCTCCGGGTCCGCCAGCCGCTCCGCCACGTCCGGGAGCATCCAGCCCGGCCCTTCGATCCCGTAGATACCCTCCACCAGCAGGCCGGCGCTCCGCACCTCCTCCGCCAGCTCGTCCGGATGGTGAAAATACGCGGTCGTGAAGTAATCCGGACGATCGGTCGGATTCCGGTGCTGGCCTTCCCGCAGGTCCCGCTCCACGATCGCCCGGAAGGCCGGATCGCCCAGGAGCTCGCGGGCGAGCCCGTCGAGCGCCGACGCCCAGCGTGAGATGGCGGCCGCCAGAAGCCGCCCACCCGGCTGCAGCACCCGGGCGGCTTCCCGGAACGCCTGCCTCCGGCCGTCCGCGTCGGTGAGGTGATACAGCGGACCGAGCAGGAGGACCAGATCGACGCTCCGGTCCGGAGTCGTGAGCGCGCGGGCGTCGCCGACCTCGCAGGATGCGAGCGGCCGGGCCGCGGCCTCGCTCCGGCGCCGCGCCTCGGCCACGAGCCGCGGCACCGCGTCGACCAGGTGTACCGTGTACCCGTGCTCGGCGAGCCAGAGCGCGTAGGGCCCGGCGGCGCCGCCCACGTCCAGCACCGTTCCGGGCGGAGGTGAGGCGAACCGGCCGATGAGCTCGCGGGTGCGCGCCTCTTCCAGCCGGAACGCGCCCTGCGCGAGCCGGCTCTCCTCCGGAGTACGGTCGTAGTAGTCGAGGACGGCGGGGTCGATCACCGCCAGTCGATCTCGTAGACCACGAGCTTCCGGGGTCCGGCGTTCCGCAGCCGGTGACGATAGGGGCCCTCCCTCCAGCTCCAGCTCCCCGCCCCGGAGCCGCCGTGTGCGCGCGGGCCCCCGTCGTCGATCAGGTCCCCGTCCGTTGCCTGCACGACGAGGCCCGGCCCGACGTGGGTATGCGGCCAGGTCGCCGCGTTCGGCTCCAGCGTGATCTGGTAGACCCGCACCGTCGGCCCATCCTCCACCAGTTTGCGATCTTCGTCGGTCGGAAGCGCCGGCACCTCGCCCCCTTTCCGTCCCAGCCACTCCGCCACCACGTAGTGCAGCGGCACCGAATCCACGTTGGCCACCCGATGGGTGTACGGCAGCTCCTGGGTCCAATTGGTGAAGGCCGACGGAGCCGGCGGTGGAGTCCTGACCGGACCGGCGGGAGCGCCGGGCACCTGACTCCAGGTGCGGGCGTCCTGGATCACGACCCCTACCATCGGCGCGTCATGGATGTGATAAGCCGAGGTGTCGCCAGCGGGGATCCGCACATCCAGCACGCGGACGAGCGGGTTGCGGTACACCAGATGGTGCCTCGGCTCCTGGTAGACCGGCACCGGCTGGCCGGACGCGGTGGCGGGCGTCGGCGTGGGCGAGGGATGGCTGCAGGCCGACGTCGCGGCGGCGAGGGAGAGCCCGACGCCGAGAGTCCGCCGAAAGATGACACTCGATGATCGTCGACCGCGTAGGATGATCATCCCCTTTCACCGGTCACATGCCGCGCCCGATTCTCCTCGGCCTCTTCCTGGTTACGACGTCGGCGCTGGTTCGTCAACCCGCGGCGTCCCAGGCTTCACCCTGTCCAGCCCCGGCGATCGCGGCGCTGGCCGGCACCCGCGGAGAATGGGACGTGACCTGGCGCGACCGCGTGGCCCCCGGACGGTACGATACGACCCAGGCGCGCGCCACCATCGAGTCTACGGCGGGAGGCTGCGGATTGCTCGAGCGATTCGAAGGTACCCGGGAGGGACGGCCGTTCGCCGCGCTCAGCCTGATCGGTCCGGCGGCGGGCGACTCACTGCAGAGGATCTGGCAGGACTCGGGGCACGGCGTGCTGCTGGTGTTCGGGGGCCCATCCGGCACCGGGCCCCCGCGGTTCGACTGGCGCCGTGACATGGGCGAGCGCGTCCTTCGTCTTCGCCACACCTACCTCGCGCTCGCCCCCGACAGCTTCACCACCCAGACCGAGCTCTCAATTGACGACGGGCGAACCTGGGACGTCGTCGCCCATCTGGTGTATCGCCGGCGCTAGCCGGCCAGTGCCTCGGCGATGGTATCGCAACAGGCCGCAGGCGACCACGCCGCCGACGCGAAGATCCCACTCACCAGCACGGGCGCCAGCGGGCCCAGACGCCGATCC
>DASSML010000150.1:0-2381 GCA_035688895.1 Gemmatimonadales bacterium | reverse complement strand
GCCGCGTCGAGATCGGCAACGTGGACCGGCGGGCACACGCCGGCGTACGCGATGCGCAGCCCCGACCCGTACTGCGCCCGCAGGTACCGCGCCTCCGCGATGGGCGGCATGGTGACCGGCGCGAGGTACGGCACGAGCTCGGGATACTGGGTGCGCACCGCATCCACCACCACCGGATCGGTGCTGCGAATGAGGGTACCCCAGGGCTCGTCGGCCCAGATCTTAAGGTATTCCGCGGCAACGAGTTCGTCGCCGATGACGCCACGAGTCACCGAACGGAAGCCCGCGGCATAGCAGGCGTTGATGACCTGCTCGGGGGTGGCGGGGTAGAAGTGTGCCGCCGCCTCCGGACTCAGGATGAGAATGCCATCGCCCTGAGAGGCGATGGCGAGGGCCCGACCAATCTCTCCGTTGACCCGAACCGCACCGTGCGGACACGCGGGCAGGCACTGGCCGCACCGGATGCAGGCCTCGTCCACGATCTGGAGGAGGAGCGGCTCGTCGCCCGCCACCGCCACCGCATCGGTCGGGCAGACCCGCACGCACGCCAAGCAGGCAACGCACTGCTCTGCGTCTATGACGAAGTTCAAGTGACCGGACCAGGAGGTGGACGGGGGAATCCGTAAGCAATTTGACGGCCAGAACGGCCGGTGTCAATAGGTCGTGTTGATGTAAAACTCTGATACAGTTGGATTTAGCCGCCCCGCAGCAACTTGCGCGCCGGTGGCTAAACTATTCCAGCCGATAGGCTTTGATCTTCCGGTAGAGGGTCCGCTCGCCGATGCCTAATATTTCGGCAGCCCGGCGGCGGTTACCCCGGTACTCCTTAAGTGCCGCCTCGATGGCCGCTTTCTCCACCTCGGCCATGGTCATCCCCGACCGGTACACCACAGGGGTCTCCCCGTCCTTGTCGTTGTCTGGCAACACGTCCACGGTCCCGTGGTCGCCCAGGTCGATCACCTGCACCCGCTGGGGCGGGTGGTCGTCGATCCGGCGGCGGAGGTCCTCCACCTGGAGCTTGAGCTCGACCAGGTTCCGGAGGATGAACTCCAGCTCGTGGCCGCCGAAGCCCCCGCCCTGGCCCTGGACCGCCTGGGGCAGCCGGACCGGGAGCAGGGTCCCGGGACCTTCGAGCACGTCCGGCGGGATGTCGGCGGCACGGATCTCGGAGCCGGGGGCCAGCACCACCATGCTCTCGATCAGGTTGCGGAGCTGACGGACGTTGCCGGGCCAGGGGGCGCTCACCAGGCGCTGCAGCGCCTCGGGGGTGATGCCGCGGAAGGTGCGGTCCTGGGCCTTGGCGAACTCCCGGATGAAGCGCCGCACCAGGATGGGGATGTCCTCCCGCCGCTCCCGCAGCGGGGCCAGGTTGATGTTGAGGACGTTGAGCCGGTAGTACAGGTCGTCCCGGAACTCGCCCAGCGCCACCGCCTCGCGCAGGGCCTTGTTGGTCGCGGCGACGACCCGGACGTCCACCTTGATCGGCACCGTCCCGCCCACCCGGAAGAAGGTCCGGCTTTCCAACACCCGGAGGAGCTTCACCTGGGTGGAGGGGGCGATCTCGCCGATCTCGTCGAGGAAGATGGTCCCCGTGTCGGCCAGCTCGAACCGGCCCAGCCGCCGCTCGGCGGCGCCGGTGAAGGCCCCCTTCTCGTGGCCGAACAGCTCGCTCTCGAGCAGCGTCTCCGGGAGGGCGGCGCAGTTGACCGCGATGAACGGCCGGCCCCGCCGAGGCGAGAGATCGTGGAGCGCCTTGGCCACCAGCTCCTTGCCGGTGCCGCTCTCGCCATGGATCAGGACGGTGCTGCTCACCGGGGCCATCTGCTCGATCTTGACCAGCACCTCCTGGATGGCGGCGCTCTCGCCGATGATCCCGGTGCGCTCCTGGAGCCCGCGGCGCTCGAGCAGGCGGCGGGCGGTCTCGAGGATCTCGTCCGCCCGGGCCGGCTTCATCATCGTCTCGGTGACGCCGAGGCGGACGACCCGCTCGGTGCGCTCGGAGTCGGTGGGCTCGAGCAGGGCGAGGGTGCTGATCTCGTGGTCCCGGGCCATGGCGGCGAGGGTGACTGAGTGGGGCTCGTGGACGGCGCCGGTGAGGACGACGAGGTCGGGGTTCTGCCGGCGGATGGCGGCCCGGGCGTCGTCCATGCTGCTCAGCATGGACGTGGTGAGGCCGGCGGCCTCCGCCGCCGCGTTGAGGGGGACGGCGGTCTCCAGGTCGTCCATGGTGATGAGGACACGGGCTGCCATTATGGCAAAATAAGGGGTCGGGCGGCGGGGCGGCTCGCGCGAGACCGGGAGCTTGGGGCCGAGCGGTTGAAGGGCGACGCTCCTCGGGTCGGGCGGCGCTCCTGCGGCCATTCACCACGAAGGCACGAAGG
>DASSML010000149.1:0-2366 GCA_035688895.1 Gemmatimonadales bacterium | reverse complement strand
TCCACGATCTCCCGGAGCGCGGTCCGGAGCCGGTGGGACGAATCGTCCAGAATCCGGCCGCTCTGCACGAACACCCCGTAGAACCAGCGACCGTCGGCCTGCCGATGGCGGCCGAGGTGATCGTGGAAGGGCAGCCGGGGGAGCGGCACCGGCGGGAGGAGCGGAAAGCTCGCCCGGCTCACGAACTCGGCGCGGAAGCGCTCGATGCCCCACTCGGCGAGCAGGTACTTGAGCCGGGCGTGCCGCCGGTCGGAGCGGTTGCCGTGGTCGCGGAAGATCGCGGCGACCAGCCGGACGGCTTCCAGCCCGTGCTCGGGCGCCACGAAGCCCAGCGGCGTCGCCAGGCGCGCGGTGGTGTCTCCCTTGTTGTGGGTCATGCCGAGCCCGCCGCCCACCAGGAGGTTGAAGCCGGTCATGCGGCCCTGGTCGAGCACGCCGAGCAGGCCGACATCCTGGGCCCAGATGTCCACGCAGTTGTCGGTGGAGAGGCCGACCGCGGCCTTGAACTTCCGCGGCAGGTAGTGCTCGCCGTAGAACGGCTCCTCCGCCTCGGTGGACACCTGCTTCTCGCCGTCGAGCCAGATCTCGTGATACGCGCGCGACCCGGGTCGAAGCTCCCGGGCCAGCGCCTCGGCCACCCGGCGCACCTCGGCGTGGTCGGCGTCGCCCAGAGGGGCGGCGCAGCCCATCACGTTGCGCTGCACGTCGCCGCAGGCGGAGATGGTGGTGAGCAGGGTCCGATTGATGCCGGCGATGGTGGCCTTGAGATCGCCCTTGAGCACACCGTGGAACTGGAACCCCTGCCGGGTGGTGACCCGCAGTGTGCCGTTCCCGTGGCGGTCGGCCAGGTCGTCCAGCGCGAGATACTGCTCGGCGGTCACCGCGCCGGCCGGAATGGCGACGCGCACCATGAAGCGCCAGGCCTTCTCCTCGCCGTCCTCGCGGCCCCGGCGCAGGTCGCGGTCGTCCTGCTGATAGGTGCCGTGGAACTTGAGCAGCTGGAGGTCGTCGTGCCCGAAGTGGGTCGCGTCCGAGGCCAGCGTCTCGCCGATCGTGCCGCGCAGGTGGCGGCCGTGACGCTTGGCCAGCTCGACCTTGGACGGCGGCTTGGGGGTCATGACCCGATCCTCAGGCGCGGGGTGATGCGGTGGAGACCGCACTCGGTCTTGTGCTCGCCGGTCCAGCGGCCCTCCCGGCTGTACTCGCCGAGCTCGTTGCCGGGCACCGCCACGGTGCAGTGGGTGCAGCCGATGCTGGGGTAGCCGCGCTCGTGCAGCTCGTTGTAGGGCACCTCGCGGCGCCGCACGTACTCGTACACCTGGGCGCGGGTCCAGGTGGCGAGCGGGTTCACCTTGACCAGCTGGTACTGCCAGTCCCAGGCGACGACCTCGAGCGTCGCCCGGCTCGCGCTCTGGCTCCGCGTCAGGCCGGTGACCCACACGTCTACCCCCGCCAGCGCCGCCCGCATCGGCTCGACCTTGCGGAGCCGGCAGCAGGCATCCGGATCCCGGCGCCAGAGCTCCGGACCGAAGAGCCGCTCCTGCTCCGCGGGCGTGAGGGAGGTGCCGCGGTTCTCGAAGAGGAGGTGCGGGTAGCGCGTCGCCATGCGGTCCCGGAGACGGTAGGTCTCGGGGAAGAGGAACATGGTGTCGAGATAGACCACCCGAACCGGCCGGCCGTGGGCCGCGACCATATCGATCAGGGCGCACCCTTCCATCCCGAACGAGGTGGTGATCAGCAGCTCCCGCCCGGCGAACCGCTCCAGCATCCAGGCCACCACCTGCTCGGGCGGACTGTCGTCGCCGATGATGTCGTCCGGCTCCCTCACGATGTGCATCGACCGCTCCAGTGCTGTCGGACCCGCTCCCGAAAACGAAAAGGCCCGCAGGGAGTACCTGCGGGCCTCGAGTGCACAGACTGAGAATAGGCGCGCCGCTAGGTCGTCCCGTGGGCTTGGGTACCGGCCATACAACAACACGCCATGGTGGCGGGCTGAAGCGTCGGGGTCCGAGCGGCGGTCTGCATAATCATACAGTGAGGCTAGCGCGCGGCGGACGGGTTGTCAACCGGCGTCCGCGGGCTCGGACATGCAAGTCCGGCATCCTACCAATGTGTGGGGATCATAGTCTGCCCCTGGCCATGGTCCGGCGCAGTACCGTCCGGGTCCGAGGGGTGTAGACTTCGGATGCCGCCAGGGGCATCGGGCCGATTCGCCCGATTGAGACCGTACCCTTGGAACCTGATCCGGCTGATACCGGCGAAGGGAGCGCGGCGCGGACGCGGAGCAAGCGTCCGGGTCGCTCCCGTCGCCTTTCGGGAGCCTTCATGACCGCCACTGTGTCCCGCCGTCCCGCCGCGCCGCCCCC